>DASUPM010000492.1:0-14884 GCA_036281095.1 Pseudorhizobium sp. | reverse complement strand
GAGGTCGAGCTGGGTTTCGAGGAAGTCGATATGACCTTCCTCATCGGCCAGCAGTTCCTCGAAAAGCTTCATGGAGACATAGTCTCCGGCGGCATGACAGATGTCGCGGGATGCCTTGTAGGCGGTGCGGGCGTCGTATTCGCCGGCAAGATCCGCTTCGAGAACTTCCTTGACGTTCTGCCCGATGCGCAGGGGCGCTACGGTCTGGAGATTGGGGTGCCCCTCGAGGAAGATGATGCGATCGATCAGCCGGTCGGCATGATGCATCTCCTCGATGGATTCCTCACGCTCCTTCTTGGCCAGCTTGGCGTAGCCCCAGTCTGCGAGCAGACGATAGTGAAGCCAGTATTGGTTGACCGCGCCCAGTTCGAGGAACAGTGCCTCGTTAAGCCGCTCTATGACGCTGCTGTCGCCTTTCAATGTCCGCTCTCCTGTTCTCTTCATGGAGTTTTCTGAGGCGAGACATATAATCGATTACTTCGGCGGACGTCGAGTGCCGCTCAGCGTGATATTCCTCGGTGGTCTTGATAATGATATCGACGACGTTGGGGAAACAGCCGCAGCAGCGTCCGCGTTTGCCCATGGCATGGTAGACCTTGGCGGGAACGATCAACTGCCAGCAATCCTGGTCGAGAAGCTCCACGATGACCTCGCGGATTTCCTTGTCGGTGATGTAATTGCAACTGCAAACCAGCATTTCTCGGTCAACCCGTCAAACATGACCAATGACATCCGCTTTTTGCGAAAGAGGACCGCCGATGTCAAGAAAAATCGGCTCTCCTTTATTAGATGCCGCTTGTGATGGATTGCCGCACCGATAACCACGGCAAATCGGATCTCGTCGCCGCTTTGCGGAACGGAGCCATAATCCCCATCTCTCTTCAAAGGCGGTAGAAACGTCATCTGTGTTGCAATCCACCGGCGGACCTGTCCCTCCAGATTTCCGGGCTGAGGTCCGGTGCGAGTACTGAGGACGACCGGTCAGCCGGTTAAAGTCGGTGGCCTAATGAAAATTCCGTCCCCGCGGCATCACGGCCTCGGGTCGCGGCTCCGGCCAGAATTGCTCCGTTTCTTTGGGCAGCAGATGACGCCGCTTCTCCTGATCGGAGGTTTTTATTCGCCGCATTTGTCCGTCCGAGTTCAACGGTTCCCCGACATGAGGTGGAGCAATGCTTTCCTTCTGCTGCAGAAGACCGAGCATGGGAGTGATGTCCTCGATATGATCGACCACTGTATGAATAACGCCGCTTTGACTCTGCAGCCTGCCATGGATCTTGACCAGGCGCGCCGTCATGACGATCGGGCGATAGGTGTCGAACACCTTCTTCCAGACAATGGCGTTGGCGACGCCTGTCTCGTCCTCCAGCGTCATGAAGATCACGCCCTTGGCTGAGCCGGGCCGTTGACGCACCAGGACCAGCCCCGCAATCGTGACCCTACTGCCGTCGGGTACGCGGAGGAGATCGACGCTCCGGACGATCCCCATGCTTTCCATCCGTCCCCGCAGGAAGGAAACCGGATGCGCCTTGAGCGACAGTGAGAGATAGCGGTAATCCTCGATCACCTCCTCTCCCGGCAGCATCTCCGGGAGATTTGCCTCCGCCTCCCGCCGGAGATCCCTCCCACCTGCCGCATCGAACAGAGGCAGCCTCTCGACCGAACTTTTCTCATCCAGTCCGCGCACGCCCCACAATGCCTCGCGGCGGTTGAGATCGATGGACGTGAAGGCATCCGCATCCGCCAGCCGCTCGACATCCGATCTGTCGAGGCCGGACCGCAGCCACAGATCGTGGACAGACGCATAGCCGGCGCCACGATTGGCAATCAGTTTCTCGACGGCCTTTTCCCCAAGGCCCTTGATCTGACGGAAACCCAGTCGCACGGCATACCGGGTCCTGATGACATCCCGCATGGAGCTATGACGCTTGTCGATGGGCGTGCGGTCGCAAGACGTAGACTCAAGGATACAATCCCATTCGGAGCAATTGACGTCCACCGGCAGGATCTTGACGCCATGCTCCCGCGCATCGCGAATGAGCTGGGCCGGCGCATAGAAGCCCATCGGCTGCGAATTCAGCAGCGCGGCACAGAAGACATCCGGATAATAAGTCTTGATCCAGGATGACCCATAAACGAGCAGCGCAAAGGACGCGGCATGACTTTCGGGGAAACCGTATTCTGCAAAGCCTTGGATCTGGCTGAAGCAGCGCTCGGCAAACTCCCTTGAGTATCCTCGCTCCAACATTCCGCTGGTCATGTCGGTCTTGAATTCTTCTACCCGCCCGGAGCGCTTGAAGGTCGCCATGGAGCGCCGGAGCCTGTCTGCCTTGTCCGGTGAAAAGCCTGCCGCGGTAATGGCGATCTGCATCGCCTGTTCCTGGAAAAGAGGAATGCCGAGAGTGCGCTCCAGGACGTCTTTCAGGTCAGGGTGTTCATAGACCACCTTCTTGCCCCGCCTCTCATCCTCTCGCCGCTTCAGGTAGGGATGAACCATGTCACCCTGGATCGGGCCTGGCCGCACGATCGCTACCTCGATGACCAGATCGTAGAATACTCGCGGCCTCAGTCGCGGCAGCATGCTCATCTGCGCCCGGCTTTCGATCTGGAAGACGCCGATCGTATCGGCCCGGCAGATCATGTCGTAGACATTCTGATCGTCATTCTTCTGCATGAGGCTGTGAAGGCTTTCATCCCGTTCATAATGCCGGTGCATGAGGGAAAAGGCCCTCTTCAGGCAGCTCAGCATGCCGAGTGCCAGCACGTCGATCTTGAGCAGGTTCAGCGTGTCGAGGTCGTCCTTGTCCCATTCGATCATGTAGCGTCCCGGCATGGCCGTCGGCATGATCGGCACCACCTCGTCCAGCCGGTCCCGGGTGATCAGGAAGCCACCGACATGCTGGGTGAGATGCCGGGGAAAGCCGATGAGGGCCTTGGCATGCGCCATCACCCGCTTTGTCGTGGAATCCCCGGTGTCGAGACCTGCAAATTTCGCTTCCCGCTCCGACAATCCCTCCTCCGACCACCCCCAGACGGTGCTCGACAGGGCTGCCTGCACGTCTTCCGAAAGATCGAAGGCCTTGGCGACCTCCCGCCCCGCCATCCGGGTCCGATAACTTGTCACCGCCGCGGTCAGTCCCGCATGCCGATAGCCGTAATGCTCATAAATGTATCGAATGACCTCCTCGCGCCGCTCATGCTCGAAATCGACATCGATGTCCGGCGGCTCGTTGCGCTCGGTGGAAATAAACCGCGCAAACAGAAGCTTCGATTTTTCGGGGTTCACTTCGGTGATGCCGAGACAATAACATACGGTCGAATTGGCTGCCGATCCCCGTCCCTGGCAGAGGATCTTCAGCACATGACGGGCGTGCCAGACGATATGGCGAACCGTCAGAAAGTAAGGCTCGTATTTCATCTGCTGGATGAGAGCGAGTTCCTTCCGAATCTGGATGGCCACCTTCTCCGGAACATCTCTTTCAAACCGTTCCGCCGCGCCCTCCCAAGTCAGTCTTTCAAGCGTCTCGGACAAGGTTTCACCGGCTATGCTTTCGTCCGGGTAATTGTGTTCAAGCTCCTCAAGAGAGAATTGAAGCTGGCTGAAGAACCTTTCGGCATTAGCAACGGCTTGAGGATAATGGCGGAATAGACGCGCCATCTCGAAACTCGGCTTCAGATACCGCTCCCCGTTTGCCGCAAGTCGGAATCCGGCTTGCGCTACCGGAACATGCTCGCGGATCGCGGTCACCACATCCGCAAGCGAACGTCTGTCAGGGTGATGGAAAAGCGGCTGATTGGTCCCGATCAACGGGAGGCGGTAGCGACTGGAGAAATTTGAGAGGGTGGTGAAGACAAAATCTTCACGGCCGTCATAGGTCGGTGAAAGCGTCAGGAACAGCGCCTTCTCAAACCGCGCTCGCATCCGGAACAGGTGATCTCCGAGCTTCTGCAGATACCTGTCCTCCTCCAAACGCAACGGATCCGGCACCACGGCCAGCATCATTTCTTCCCCCCATTCGAGAATGTCCCACTCCTCTAGGATGCAGTTGCCCTTCTGCGTCCGCAGGTTCCCCCGGCTCAGGAGGCGGCAGAGATTGGCCCAGCCCTTGCGGTTCTTCGGGTAGGCGAGGATGTCGGGTGTCTCGTCGGAAAAGACCAGGCGCGCACCCGGGCGGAAAGGGCAGGGAAAGGGCATGACCTCTTCGTCCTCCCTTACGCCCTCCCTCTGCTGACGCTCATGGATTTCCTTCATTTCGCGGCGATGATTAAACACGCGAACGACGCCGGCGACCGAATTCCGGTCGGCAACGCCGAGGCCGGACAGCCCGATCGCAGAGGCCTGGCGGATCATTTCCTCAGGCCGCGACGCCCCCTCAAGAAAGGAGAAGTTGGTCCGAGCGCCGATTTCGAAGAAAGGCGGAGGCTGCATCATGCAAAGATTCCCTGCACAAACCAGCCGGGCGGCTGGTTCTCATGGTAATGTCCTCGGCGGTAAATCCACAGGCGCTGTCCCGTCCTGACCTCCAGCCGGAAGTAATCGCGCTCCGCCTCGTCCTGGTTGTCCAGCCACCATTCGGAGGAAATCCGTTCCGGTCCTTCGGCCCGTAGGACCTCGTGCACCATGCGGCGCCAGCGGAACCGGAAGGGCGGACCGTCCGGAACCTCCGCCGTCACGGTTTCCACCTGTTCCGGGTAGCGAAACAGGCGAAGCGGTCTTTCGCCCCCGCGAAACCCGAAGCCGGTCTCGCTCTTCCGACCCTCTGCAAGTCCGTCGGCCGCGGGCAGGAAAACCGATGCCTTCTCGGGAATATGGCTTTCCCGCAGATCAAAGCCTTGCAGCACGTTGCGGCCAAGACGAGCAGTCACCCGATCGACAAGTTCTGCAAGCGTAGCACTCCTCTCGCCCTGTCCTTCGAAATCCCCCTGCGCCAATTGAAAATCGTCGTGCTGCAGCACGTTAAGACGCAGGATTTCGAAACCGAAACCGGCATCCAGATCGTCGTGGATGGCCTTCAGTCGTTCCGAAAAGAGAGCCGCAATCCGCTTGGGATCCCGCAATGGCCGAGAGGCTTCTGCTTCGATCCGGAAGACCCGACCATCCACCCGAAAGAGCATAAGTTCGAAAACCCGGCCACCCGCGCCCCGCGCCTCCAATCCCGGCAACAGCATACGGGCCACCTCTTCGGTGACATGCAGGATATCTTCCTCGACCTGGATCGGCTCGATCTGCCGGCGTTCCGATGATAGAAGAGGAACCGGCCGTCGGGGAGAAATGGGCTCCTCAACGGCTCCCACTATCTGATCGAGACGCAGCAGGACCTGCGAGCCGAAACGGCGCACGAGCGGTGCCCGCGGAAGGGAAAGAAGGTCGCCGACCCGCTTCAGGCCGAATTTCTGCAGGGAGGAAACCAGATCTTCCGACAGCCGGAGAGAAGCCACCGGCAGGGTAGCCGTCATCCCCTGCCTATCCTCGTCGACGACGACACCACACCGGCCGAAGCGGCAGGCCGCCCAGGACAGGCCGGGCCATCCGGCGATGGCGCCCCTGACATCAAGACCCATCTGAAACAGCCGCAACAGCACATCGTTCAACAGGGCCTCTTCGCCCCCGAAAAGATGTGCGCATCCGGTAATATCGAGAAGGAGGCCGTCTTCCTCATCGATCGCCACCAGCGGTGTATAGCGGTCGCACCAGTCCGCCACGGCTTCCAGAAAAGCCCGATCCGCTGCCGGATCTTCTTCGATCACATCCAATCTTGGGTGGATGGCCCGTGCTTCCGCCAGACCCTGACCCCGGCGGAGCCCTATTGCCTCCGCCGCCTCGTCGAGAGCAACCAGCCGCATGGCATTGTCATGCCGCCCGACACAGAGAACGGGCGGGTGATCAGGACGCCCGGTCGAACGCCACAAGGGTCCCCATTTCTGCCGGGCGATCCGGTCGGTCGGCAGATGCGGAAAAACGATCGACAGGATCCGCTGGCCTGAGGGCAGGGAAAGAGGGGATTGAAGGTTGGAGGAGGTCAAATTGACGGTCACGGGGATTCCACTCCAGAGTGAAAGAGAGGGGAGCCGGATGCCGGCTCTTCTCCAGGGTGAGACGAAAAAGCGGATGACCGATGCTACCGCCCAGCATCGATCCGTCGGGAAGACGCCGCTCGAGAGCCGGCGCCGGTTCGAGCCGGAAGCGGAAGAGCGCGCTGCTCGCCTCTTCATCCCCCGCCTGTCGAAGAAGAATGAGCGGCCGCCCCGTATCCTTGGCCCTGAGGGCGAGCCGCCGGCTCTCGGTCAGGCCGAAATGCGCAGGATTGCCCCTTACCTCCAGAATGGTTGCGGCCGGAGCCCCACTCGCCAATGCCGTTTCGGCGATCCAGAGAGCATCTTCCAGCTTGCGCGGCAGAGCATACAGGAACTGCCGCGGCTTCAGCCCGAACTGCATGAGACCCAAGGCATAAGGCAAGCCTGCCTCCTGAGCGCAGGCCCTGTCGCCGATCCATAAGACAGGATTGGATACCTCTTCCTCTTTCCGTCCATGCTCCCCCTGCAACAGCGCCGCAAGCGCCAGAACGAAACCGGTCGCAGACCCGGCATCGCGGAAGAAGGCAGTCCGGATTTCCGTCAGCCCGTCCAGCGGCATTCCGCCTTCCAGGGCGTTATCGACCGCCGGGACCCCCAAAGGCAGCCGTCGAAGCTCCTTGGCCATGTCCTGTGGCGCTTGCGCTGCTTTGGCCTGTCGAGCTGCCACCAGGGCCGGCACGGCCTTGCCCTCCAGTCTTGCAATCGTTTCACGCAGGGCAAAAAGTCTCTCCTGCGCCGTGGCATGCTCAGCCATGGCGTCGGCTCCGTATCGTTATGTTCACTTTATGTTCTTATGGATTCCAGAGCCCTTCCGAAGAGTCAACACCGATTTTGGGAGAACCTGAGAGGCCTATGAATCCTCTCGTAAATTTCCTGGAATAGCTTATATGAAGCTTCCAAGAAGGAGCATTCATGGCCCGTATTGACCAAACCGACGATTGGCGGGATCGCCATGCGCCGACCATCAGCGCCTTTGAATCGTTGGCCATCGAAGCCTATGGCAATCTGCCGGAAGAATTCCGGGCGCTCACGACCAACCTGACGATCGAGATCGAAGATTTCCCCGATGACGAGATCTTCGAGGACATGGCCCTGGAAACCCCTTTCGACCTGCTCGGCCTGTTCGAGGGACGCGGCATTTCGGAACGCTTCACCATGGAAACGGGTGAGCTTCCGAACCGCATCCGGCTCTACCGGCGCCCGATCCTGGATTATTGGGCTGAAAACGACGAAACACTGGGCGACATCATCACCCATGTGCTGATCCACGAGATCGGCCACCATTTCGGGCTGAGCGACGACGACATGGAGCGGATCGAGGCAAGCGCTGAGGAAGCGACCGACCGCTGACCCGCCCGAAGCCGGGCTACTGTTCGCCGAGCTTCATGTCCGGATTGTAATCCTTGCCCTCCCCCGTCTTGGTGACCGCCTGCCCGCAATACATCCTGTTTTCGGCGGCATTGAAGCTGTGGCTTGGAGACCCGTGGAGTTCCCATCCCTTGTTCAGGGCATCCGTCACCCGATGGCAGAAAGCGGAATCGTCTGGACCTGTGAGGAAGCGGTAGAGTTTCATGCTGTCTTCTTTCTTTCAGAGATCTGCCGGGCCTTGGCCACGAGCCGTTCGGCCTGTTCCAGATGTAGGCGCTCGACCATCCGGCCGTTCATGGTGATGACGTTGAGACCTTGCGCCATCGGATCGGCGAAGGCAGCTATGATCGCTTTCGCTTCGGCGGTTGCATCCGGTGACGGGCGAAAACTATCGTTGGCCGCGTCGATCTGCGCCGGATGGATCAGCATCTTCCCGTCAAATCCCATGGCGCGGCCCTGGACACATTCGGCGGCAAACCTATCGGCATCACGGAAATCGTTGAACACGCTGTCGATGACATCGAGGCCATAGGCGCGGGCAACCAGCACCACCTGCATCATCCAGGGTACCAGATAGGTCCGTCCCGGCTCGGGCGGCACACCGGTTTCCTTGCGCAGGTCGTTGAGACCGAGGACAAAGCAATCGAGCCGGCCTTCCGGCCCGCGTCCGGCTGCGGCGACAGCCGCGGCATTGATCAGGCCCATGGGTGTTTCCATCATCGCCCAGATCCGCAAGGTTTCGGGCGCGACGGCGAGCGATGATCCAACCTGCTGGATCTCCCGGGGATCCTCTACCTTGGGAAGAAGTACCGCATCCGGCATCAACTCCATGACCAGTTCGATATCCGCCGCCCGGAATTCCGAATCTATCGCGTTGATACGGATGACCTTTTCACAGGCTTCGAGCGGGCCCTCACCGAAGAACCGGCGCAGATTATCCCGCGCCTCGGCCTTCTTCTCCGGGAAGACCGAGTCCTCCAGATCGAAGATCACCACGTCGCAATCGAGACCACGTATCTTTTCCAAGGCCCGGCAGTTGATCGCCGGCACACTGAGACAGGAGCGGCGTGGGGTGCTTCTCGACATGGAACTCACGGTGTTCATCGCGATTTTGTGACAAGGTTTTTGCCGCGGCGCAATATCGCAACGGCAGGAAAAGCCTTGCAAGCACACCCGTCGAGGCCCACATTCAAGGACCAGAAAGGTTTGAGCCATGCAAAACATCCGTTCGTTCCTCCTCTTCGCCACCGGGACTGCACTCTTTGCGCTCGCCGCCCTCCTGACGGCATCCCTCACGGTCGCCTTCATGGGCATCGTCGGGATTCTTGCGGCCGGCCGTCTCCTGTCTGCACGACTGAAGCCGGTACCGGTCAAGGCAAGGGTGCAGAGAAACGAAATGCGGGTCTGGAACGACGGTCGCGGAACGATCATCGACCTCTGACTTCCACTTCAGATCTCGGCAAAAGCGCGATTTTACGGTCTCCGGCGTACCGTCCGGGGCCAAAACGGTCCTTCAAATCCGCCCGGATTTGCTTTATGGGCATCCGCAGGCAGTCCATGCGGAGGCAGATCATGGAAAAGTTCACCAGGCTCACCGGCGTTGCGGCGCCGCTTCCGGTCGTCAACGTCGACACGGACATGATCATCCCGAAGGATTACCTGAAGACGATCAAGCGGACAGGTCTCGGTAAAGGGCTCTTTGCTGAAGCCCGTTACGGGGAGGACGGTTCGGAAAATCCGGATTTCGTGCTGAACAAGCCCGCCTACCGGAACGCCAAGATCCTCGTCGCCGGCGACAATTTCGGCTGCGGCTCCTCGCGCGAGCATGCGCCCTGGGCTCTTCTCGATTTCGGCATCCGCTGCGTGATCTCCACGAGCTTCGCCGACATCTTCTACAACAACTGCTTCAAGAATGGCATCCTGCCCATCGTCGTCAGCCAGGACGACCTGGACAAACTGATGGACGATGCTTCGCGCGGCTCGAATGCCGTCCTGACTGTGGACCTCGAAGCGCAGGAAATCACCGGTCCTGACGGAGGATCGATCCATTTCGATATCGACCCCGCACGCCGCCATATCCTGCTGGAAGGTCTTGACGATATCGCCAGCACGCTCAAGAGCGAAACCGTGATCGGCAGCTTCGAGAAGAAGACCAGCGCCTCGCGCCCCTGGCTCTGACGCAGCTGCCGCGAGATGGTCAAGCGGATATCATCCGGCTCTCCCTTTGAAGCCCGCATAGGGTATTCCCGCGCCGTGGCAGACGGAGACATGGTCTATGTCTCCGGAACCACGGGCTACGACTATTCCCGCATGGAAATGCCGCAGGATGTTGCCGCGCAAACCCGCAATGCTCTTTCGACGATCGAAAAGGCACTGCAGGAGGCCGGCGGCAGCCTCAGGGACGTCCTGCGTGTCCGGTATTACATCACCGACATGACCGACTACGACGCTATCGTCGAAGTGCTGGGTCAAACCTTCGCGGACATCCGTCCTGCGGCCACCATGGTGGTTTGCGGCCTGACCACGCCCGAGATGAAGGTGGAGATCGAAGTAACGGCCCGCATAGGTGCCGGAACGTCCTGATAGAAATACAGTCGGCCTTCTCCTTCGGCAGGCTCGGAGGAGGTCTTGACGGCACGGATAGCGTGCGGAGGGTGAGCCGGCCACCAGAGGAACTAGAAAATGGCAAAATCTCTCTTCCTGCTTCCCGGAGACGGCATCGGTCCGGAGGCAATGGCCGAGGTTCGAAAGATCATCGCCCACATGAACAGCACGATGAGTGCCGGCTTCGTCCTCGACGAGGGCTTGGTCGGAGGCTGCGCCTACGACGCACACGGCCAAGCCATTTCCGAAGAGGACATGGCGAAGGCAATGGCAGCGGACGCGGTGCTGTTCGGTGCAGTCGGCGGGCCGAAATGGGATAGCGTCCCCTATGAAGTTCGCCCCGAGGCGGGTCTGCTGCGTCTGCGCAAGGACCTTGAACTCTTCGCCAACCTGCGTCCAGCCATCTGCTACCCGGCGCTTGCCGAAGCGTCCTCTCTGAAGCCGGAACTCGTTGAGGGCCTGGATATCCTGATCGTCCGTGAATTGACGGGCGGCGTTTACTTCGGCGAACCCAAGGAGATCATCGACCTCGGCAACGGGCAGAAACGCGGTATCGATACGCAGGTCTACGACACTTACGAGATCGAGCGCATCGCCGGCGTCGCCTTCGAACTCGCTCGCACCCGCAAGAATGCCGTCTGCTCGATGGAAAAGCGCAACGTCATGAAGTCCGGCGTGCTCTGGAATCAGGTCGTCACCGAAACCCACAAGCGCAACTATTCCGACGTGAAGCTCGAGCACATGCTGGCTGATGCCGGCGGTATGCAACTGGTGCGCGCGCCGAAGCAGTTCGACGTCATCGTCACTGACAACCTGTTCGGCGATATGCTCTCCGACGTGGCCGCGATGCTGACCGGTTCGCTCGGCATGCTGCCATCCGCCTCACTTGGTGCGCCCGATGCGAAGACCGGAAAACGCAAGGCGCTCTACGAGCCGGTTCACGGTTCCGCTCCGGACATCGCCGGCAAGGGCGTCGCCAACCCGATCGCAATGATCGCGTCCTTCGCCATGTGCCTGCGCTATTCCTTCAACATGGTCGCGGAGGCGGACCGGCTGGACACGGCAATTGCGAATGTTCTGGAGCAGGGCATCCGTACCGGCGACATCATGGCCGACGGCTGCCGCCAGGTCGGCACCGCCGAAATGGGCGACGCAATCCTCAAGGAATTTGCTGCCCTTTCCGCCTGAAGACAGGCTCCTGCAGCGCTCCGCACGGCGGAGCGCTGTGTTCCTGTGCTGACCGAGGTCTCCGCTTGACTCCGAATGAGAATCTTCTAAACAGCAGCGTTGAACGGAAAGGCATCCTATGAGCAGCCGCGAGTTTCACATCGCTGCAGATTGTCAGCCGGCAGATATTGCCGGGCTGAACCGATGCTTTGCCGCCTTCTATAAAACCACGGCCAAAACGACGACGAAAACCGTCTGACGTCTCTGGCCCGCCGCTCTCTCCCCGGTTTGCCGGGGACAAGGAAACCCGCGATCGTCCGCGGCTTCCCCCTCACCGATCGAGGAGAGACAGAAAGAGAGCAAGATCATGGGTTTCAAGATTGCAGTCGTCGGTGCAACCGGCAATGTCGGCAGGGAAATGCTGAACATTCTGTCCGAACGCGCCTTCCCGGCCGATGAGGTCGTCGCCCTGGCGTCCGCCCGGTCGCAGGGCACGGAGGTCTCCTACGGCGACCGGACGTTGAAGGTTTCGAACCTCGAGAACTACGATTTTTCCGACACCGATATCTGCCTCATGTCCGCTGGCGGCACGATCTCGCAGAAGTGGTCGCCGAAGATCGGCGCTCAGGGCTGCGTCGTTATCGACAACTCGTCAGCCTGGCGCTACGACGCCGAGGTCCCGCTGATCGTTCCGGAAGTGAACCCCGACGCCTTGGACGGCTTCCGCAAGAAGAACATCATCGCCAATCCGAACTGCTCTACCGCCCAGCTCGTGGTCGCGCTGAAGCCGCTTCACGACGTGGCAAGGATCAAGCGCGTTGTAGTTTCGACCTACCAGTCCGTCTCCGGCGCCGGCAAGGAAGGAATGGACGAACTCTTCACCCAGACGCGCGCCGTCTTCGTTGCCGATCCTGTCGAATCGAAGAAGTTCACCAAGCGCATCGCCTTCAATGTCATCCCCCATATCGATAGCTTCATGGAAGACGGCTATACGAAGGAAGAGTGGAAGGTCCTGGCCGAAACGAAGAAGATGCTCGACCCGAAGATCAAGGTCACCTGCACGGCCGTCCGTGTACCTGTCTTCATCGGCCATTCGGAATCGGTGAACATCGAGTTCGAGAGCGAAATCACAGCCGATCAGGCCCGTGATATCCTGCGGGACGCTCCCGGCTGCCTCGTCATCGACAAGCATGAGAACGGCGGCTACGTCACGCCGATTGAATGCGCGGGTGAAGACGCAACCTACATCTCGCGCATCCGCGAGGATGCGACCGTGGAGAACGGTCTCAACATGTGGGTCGTCTCCGACAACCTGCGCAAGGGAGCGGCTCTCAACGCCGTGCAGATCGCCGAGCTCCTGATCAACCGCGGCCTGATCAAGCCGCGGAAGCTTGCTGCTTAGTCGGTTATAAATGCGCCGGTGCCGCGACTGGCGCCGGCGGCTGCGGCTTCCTTCTCACGAAGAATTCAGTCGTGACGAGTTGAAGCGCTCCATGCGAGTACCATAAAGCTTCATTCAACCCATAGCGGGCGCTTACGCCCTTCGGAGCGGATTGATCCAATGCTGAATATTCTGCGTGCAACCACGTTCGTAGCGGCTTTTGCCGCCCTGGCAATGCCTGCGGCAGCGCAGTGCGGCAACGACAGCTCCGGGTTTGCCAACTGGGTCCAGGCTTTCAAGCCGCAGGCCGTCGCCAATGGTATTCACCCGCAGGTGGTGGAGCAGGCTTTCGCCGGAATTTCCTATAACCGCGACACGATCCGCGCCGACCGTGGTCAGAAGAGCTTCAAGCTCTCCTTCGACCAGTTCATGGAAAAGCGCGGCGGCGCGACCATCATTGCACGCGGCAAGAAGATGAAAAGCGGGAATGCACAGCTCCTCTCTGCGATCGAGCGGCGATATGGCGTTCCGGCCGGGCCACTTCTCGCGATCTGGGGCATGGAGACCGGCTTCGGGAGCTTCCTCGGCAACCAGCATACACTGTCCGCTGTCGCGACCCTAGCCTATGACTGCCGCCGCTCCGATTACTTCACCGAACAGCTATATGCGGCGCTCAACCTCGTTCAGCGCGGCGATTTGAGCCCGGCCGCCAAGGGTGCCGCTCACGGAGAGATCGGGCAGACGCAGTTCCTTCCGGTCAACGTGGTCCGCTACGGGGTCGACGGCGATGGCGACGGACATGTGGATTTGGTACGTTCGCGCGCGGACGCTCTGGCATCTACGGCAAATTTTCTCGTTGGACACGGGTGGCAGCCCGGCGCCGGATACCAGCCTGGGGAACCGAATTATGTGGCGATCCAGGGATGGAACGCCGCGACGGTATACCAGCAGGCGATCGCCCATATCGGTGCCCGGATCGACGGCGGCTGAGGAAGCCGCCTAGTCGGCAGGCTCCGGATCGGCTACGGAAGACGTGTAATCGGCCTCTGCCGAGGCGTGACCGTCCGGACGGAAGAAGTCTCCCGTCTTGCTGTCCATCACCCACAGTTCGCCCGTTGAGATGTCGAACCAGGCCCCGTGAAGTTTCAGCTTGCCCTGCTCTTCCAAGGCACGGACCTGCGGGAACGTCCGCAGATTGTTTATCGAGTTGCGTATCGAGACGCGTTCGAGCGCTGTTTGCCGCTCCGATTGGGTCATCAGATCGTTGCTCTGGATCTGATCCGCCGCCGGACGGACGAGGTTCATCCATTTTCCGATGAAATCCCCCGGCGACAAAGGCTCCATGTCCGGATCGAGCGCCGCCTGGATACCTCCACAGCGGCCATGACCCATGATGACGATATTTGCGATCTTCAACACATGGACCGCATATTCGATCGCTGCCGACGTGGAGTGATATTGGCCGTCCGGCTCGTGGGGCGGGACCATGTTCGCTACATTGCGCACCACGAAAAGTTCGCCCGGGCCGCAGTCGAAGATCGTTTCCGGAGCAGATCGGGAATCGCAACAGGCCACCACCAGCGTATGCGGATGCTGCCCCGCTTCCGCCAGCGTCCGATAGCGGTCACGCTCATCGGTATAGCGACCGCTCATGAAGTTGGCGTATCCGTTCAGGAGGCGTTCTGGAAATTGCTGCATCGTCTGGCTTATCCTGCGGTTTTAACAAGATCAAAGGCGCGGCGGTTTCTATCGCCGTACCCGTTGGAGCGGATGAACGAGGCGGCGCATCTGCACCATCGCCATCGGGGTGGTCAAACTCTCTGTGTCCGTCTCCAGGGTCAGTTCGTCGCTCCCGCGCTTTGCCGTCCTGGCAAGAATCTCGAAGACGCTGGCCGTGGCCAGCTGGAGCGCCCGCTCCTCGTCCATGCCTGCCATCAGCCGCGCAAGAAAAAGTGCCGAGAGCAAGTCTCCCAGTCCGTTCGGCGGATTATCGATCAACCGGTGCTCCGCAAGCAGGGCATGAGTACCTGTCAGGTAGAGGTTTCCGGTCCCGCCCGCCATCATCGGAACGGCCGAGGTGACCAGAACCCGTGAGGGTCCCAGCGCCAGAGCAGCCTCCATGATTGCGGTATTGCTGTCGAGTTCGCTGCCTGCCAGCCATGCGAGCTCATAGCGGTTGGGAGTGGCAAGGTTCGCCAGTGGCAGCAGATCGTCGCGGATCGCTTCGGCGGTTGCCTGCGGAATATAGAGGCCTCCGAGGTCCCCCATCACTGGATCGCATAGGTAGAGCAG
>DASUPM010000491.1:0-6539 GCA_036281095.1 Pseudorhizobium sp. | reverse complement strand
GGTCGCCGAACGGTTCGACATGGAGTGGGAAATCTACGATGGGGATGAGCGGATAAAGGTTCTGCTTATGGTATCCCGCTTCGGGCACTGCCTGAACGATCTTCTTTACCGATGGAAGATCGGGGCACTACCGATCGACATCGTCGGAGTAGTCTCGAACCACTTCGATTACCAGAAGGTCGTGGTGAACCACGACATCCCCTTTCATCACATCAAGGTGACGAAGGACAACAAGCCCCAGGCGGAGGCTCAGTTGATGGATCTTGTCGAGCAGACGGGAACGGAACTGATCGTCCTGGCGCGCTATATGCAGGTGCTTTCCAACCAGCTCTGCCGAACCATGTCCGGCAGGATCATCAATATTCACCACTCGTTCCTGCCGAGCTTCAAGGGCGCCAATCCCTACAAGCAGGCTTACCAGCGCGGCGTGAAACTGATCGGTGCCACGGCCCATTACGTCACGGCCGACCTCGATGAGGGCCCGATCATCGAGCAGGACACCGTACGTATTACCCATGCACAGAGCCCGGACGACTACGTCTCCCTTGGGCGAGACGTCGAAAGCCAGGTGCTGGCACGCGCGATCCATGCCCACATCCACCGCCGCGTCTTCCTGAACGGCAACCGAACGATCGTCTTCCCTCCAAGCCCCGGCAGCTACGCCTCCGAACGCATGGGTTGAGGCGCCGGCGGCGCCTGCAGGCCAACATCCCACCGATGCTTTATTTGGCCAGCCGAGTGTGTGTCGGCGTCGCAGGTTCGCGGCTGCGGCGGTGCTGGCGTCGAACGCCTGGTCACGATACAGGCAATGGCGCTTAGGGAAATGATTTCACATTTCCGCCTGAATCTTGTCATCGGTTAGAAAAATATCCCACATATGCTGAAATCCGTTGCTGATTCTGGCTTCGTCGCCTAGAATTGATCTCGCAGCGTGATTTGGAATCACGAACAGAAGCGCAACCGACAAGGAGAGTGACATGTTTGATATGACGCGCGTCGCCGCCTTTGTTCCGGCAGCGTCGAACCCGAAAGGCACGCAGTTCCGATCCCTCCTGCGCTGTCGAATGTAACGATCCGGTTCATCTCGTCCCGACATCTCATTCGTCATCGCTGTCTCCGACAGCCGCAGGGAGCATGCCTATGCAGAAGCAGGTTATCGAATATCACGGCGAACCCGTGGGCATCGTCGTACCGGATGCCGGCCGGCTGAAATTCATCGCCGTCAAATTTCACGTCATCGATCTCGATGAGCAGCGATTCGGCTCGGCCGACGAGGTCCAGGTCGCGATCCGGGACCTCATCACGACGCGGGACGGCCAGGCCGCCACGGCGTGAGCCATCCCGCCCGACACGCATCGGGCGGGAAGCGTTTCAGAACGCCGTGAACGTCAAGGTCGTCAACGATCTTTCTATCCCGGGAATGCAGGCGATCTTCTCGTTGACGAAGCGGCCTATCTCCTCTCCCTCCTTGAGATAGATCTTGAGCAGGAGATCCCAGTCGCCACTCGTGGAATAGAGCTCTGAAACGAGTTCCATCTGGTAAATGGCATCGGCCACTTCATAGGTTTTGCCCGGCGTACACCGCAACTGCACGAAAATGGGTTTCATCGGTCTTTCCTGTCTGCTCCGCATGAAGCGGATTGCCTAATGAAGAACTATTGGCCGATGCTTCGGACAACCGCAAGCCGGGGGCCGGTGTTGGCGGGTCGGGCGGCGTGAAAGCCCTGCCGATCAGGTTCCCTCCCACCGACAACCTCCAGAAGGCACACTTCCGCAGCCCATTCCTCCGCTGAATAACCTCTTGAGAAAGTGTCTATGTTCACCGGCAGGCGTCCTCTGTAATGTGGGGCGGATCTTGATCGGAACCGACACATGCTCGACAACCCGCGCTCTCACGGCCTCTGGGAAAAGACTGCTTCGCCGCCCCCCGACACCATGCCTCTGCGTGATTCCGTCACGGCGGACGTCGTCATCATAGGTGGCGGCTATACGGGCCTGTCTGCGGCGCTGCATCTCGCGGAGTGCGGTACCCGTGTCGTCCTGCTGGAGGCACACGAATTCGGCTTTGGCGGCGCCGGGCGCAATGTCGGCCTGATCAATGCCGGCATGTGGGTCATGCCCGACGATTTCCCGAAGGAGCTTGGCCCTGTCCATGGCGAGCAATTGCTGGACCTGCTCGGCCAAGGGCCCGCGCTGGTAAGGAAGACGATAGACAAGCACGGCATCGCCTGCGAGCTTGAGCGCAACGGGACGCTTCATTGCGCCGTCGGCGATGAAGGCCTCAGGGAACTGGAGGAACGCGCGAGCCAATGGCAGAAGCGCGGCGCTCCCGTCACCATGCTCGACGCCGCCGAGACCGCGAGACGCGTCGGAACCACCGTCTATTCGGGATCTCTCCTCGACATGCGCGCCGGCACGTTGCAGCCCCTCGCCTACGTGCGCGGGCTGGCTCACGCGGCGGCAAGGGCGGGCGCCGCCCTCCATACCCGCAGCCCCGCAATCGCATTTGAGGAGCGCGACGGACGGCATGTGGTGAAAACCGCGCAGGGACAGGTGACCGCGCAATGGGTCGTCGTCGCGACGGATGCCTACAGCACGGGACCCTGGGAGATCATGCGGCGCGAGCAGGTTCACCTTCCCTACTTCAACCTGGCGACCGCACCGCTCGGCGACAACCTGCGCAAGACCATCCTCCCGGGCTGCGAGGGATGCTGGGATACCAAGGAAATCCTCTCCTCTTTCCGCATGGACCAGGCGGGACGTCTGATATTCGGCAGCGTCGGCGCCTTGCGGGGAACGGGCATCGCGGTTCACAAGGCCTGGGCGCGCCGCTCGCTGCGCCGTCTGTTCCCGCAACTCGGCGCCGTTGATTTCGAAGCGGAATGGTACGGCCAGATCGGCATGACGGATAATGCTTTGCCTCGCCTGCACAAGTTTGCACGGAATGTGATCGGCTTCTGCGGCTACAACGGCCGTGGAATCGCGCCCGGCACGACCTTCGGCAAGGTGCTGGCAGATCACATAGCCGGCCGCATCAGTGAAGCCGACTTGCCTCTTCCGTTCACCGAACCGAAGTTGCCGACATTCCGCCCGGTGAAGGAAGCCTATTACGAGGCCGGGGCACAGATCGCACATTTCGCTGGCGAACGCTTCTGATGACGAAGCCATCGCCGAAACCTACATTTGACGGAACCACACTGGAAGGACGGACATGACGCTTGCCAATCTCGATCTCGCCGCCGACGTAAAGGACATTCTCGGCAGCCTCGGCGTAAAATCCGATAGCTATACCGGCGGCTCGCTCACCGTCCGTTCGCCGATCACCGGTGCCGCGACCGGCAACCTCCCGGAGATTAGCGCGGCCGACGCGAAGAGGGCGATCGAGGCAGCCCATGATGCATTTCTCGAATGGCGGCAGGTGCCGGCGCCGAAGCGCGGCGAGTTGATCCGGCTTCTCGGCGAGGAACTGCGCGCGGCCAAGGCTCAGCTGGGCCGGCTCGTTTCCATCGAGGTCGGCAAGATCATCTCCGAGGGCCTGGGCGAAGTGCAGGAGATGATCGACATCTGCGACTTTGCCGTCGGCCTTTCCCGCCAGCTTTACGGTCTCACGATCGCCACCGAACGCTCCGAGCACCGGATGATGGAGACATGGCATCCGATTGGCGCGATCGGCATCATCTCCGCCTTCAACTTTCCCGTCGCAGTCTGGTCCTGGAACGCGGCGCTCGCGATCGTCTGCGGCAACGCGACGATCTGGAAGCCCTCGGAAAAGACGCCGCTGACGGCGCTGGCGACCCAGGCCATCTTCGAGAAGGCCCTGGCGCGTTATATCGCCGAGGGCAATGCGGCACCCAGGAACCTGTCGACCCTGCTTATCGGCGGCCGCGAGATCGGTGAAATTCTGGTTGACCACGAAAGGGTCCCCCTGGTTTCGGCCACCGGCTCCACCGCCATGGGTCGCGCTGTCGGCCCGCGGCTCGCACAGCGTTTCGCCCGCTCCATCCTCGAACTCGGCGGCAACAATGCCGCGATCGTCACGCCGACGGCGGACCTCGACCTGACGTTGCGCGGCGTCGCGTTTGCCGCCATGGGCACTGCCGGTCAGCGTTGCACCACATTGCGCCGCCTCTTCGTGCATGAGAGCGTGTATGACGCGCTGGTGCCGAGGCTCGCAAAGGCCTACCAGTCGGTCACGATCGGCTCACCGCTCGAAAATGGCAATCTCGTCGGCCCGCTGATCGACAAGGCGGCCTTCGACAAGATGCAGACGGCGCTCGACGCTGCGAGGAATGCCGGCGGCAAGGTCATCGGAGGCGAGCGCATGCTCGACGGCGAGGCAGGCGACGCCTATTACGTCCGTCCCGCGATCGTCGAAATGCCGTCGCAGGCCGGGCCGGTGAAGGAAGAAACCTTCGCGCCGATCCTCTACGTGATGAAGTATTCCGACTTCGACGAGGCGCTCCACCTCCACAACGACGTGCCGCAGGGTCTTTCGTCGTCCATCTTCACCAACGACATGCGGGAAGCCGAGACCTTCGTGTCTGCTCGCGGCTCGGACTGCGGCATAGCCAACGTCAACATCGGGCCGTCGGGAGCGGAAATCGGGGGCGCGTTCGGCGGCGAGAAGGAGACGGGCGGTGGACGCGAATCCGGCTCCGACGCCTGGAAGGCCTATATGCGACGCGCCACCAACACGATGAACTACGGCCGAACCCTCCCGCTTGCGCAGGGCGTCAAGTTCGACGTGATCTGACGGCCGCTACCGGGCATCGAACGGCTCTGATCGGGCATGGCCGCCAACCATGTCCCGATCGTGCCTTTCAAGGCACTCGGGTTATGCCGCTTTCATCGCCTTTTCCAGGCGACTCCAGCCATCGGCATCCGGAAGACCGATCCGCAGGTCGTCCGGCCGGTCTTCGAATCGTCTCGTGATGATGCCGCGTTCGCCGAGATGCTGGAAAACTGCCTGAGCACGCGGAGTACGCGCAAAGCGGAAAAGCAACGTTCCCCCTATGGGCGGGACAGACGCTGCGGCGAGCAGCATATCCAGCCGGGCAGCGTCGATGCGCAGTCGATCAAGCATCTTCAGCCGCCACTCGCTGTCACACAAGGCTTCGTTGGCGACATGAAGTGCGGGGCCGGAAATCGCCCAGGGACCGAGTCTCTCCTCGACCTGTCGTACGAGCGAAGGATGCGAGATCGCAAAGCCGAGACGCAATCCCGCCATCCCATAGAATTTGCCGAAGGAACGCAGCACGACCATGCCGCCCTCATCGACAGCGTCCGCCATGCTTTCAGCCTCGGACACGTCCATGAAGGCTTCGTCCACGACCAGGAGGGCACCCTTCGCACGCATGACCGAGGCCAGCGCCAGAAGGTTGTTCTTCGGGACGACGCGACCGGTAGGATTGTTGGGATTGACGACGACGGCGAGGTTCGCCGACGCCAGAGCTTCCAGATCGTCGGTCTCGGCAACTTCGAAGCCAGCCAGTCCTGCGGCGCGCGCATGTTCCGCATAGGTCGGCGAGAGGACCGCAGCAGCGCCCCGGCGGCCAGATAGACCGGCGATGATCGGCAGCAGGATCTGGGTACCCGGCCCCGCCGCCACATGTGCTGGCGAAGGCGCACCATAGGCTTTGGCCGCAATAGCCTTCAACTCTTGCACCAGAGAGGGTTCCGGCAGCCGTGAGAGGGCATTGCCCGGTACGGGCGAGTGCGGGTAGGAATGCGGGTTGATGCCGGTCGACAGGTCGATCCATGGCTGGGGTGCTTGAGGGAAAAGCTCACGCGCCCTGGCGAGGTTGCCGCCGTGCTGGATCGAACCGTTTAACCCGTGGCCTGTCACCTCTTATGTTCCTTCTCGCCTTCTTTGCCCTCGTCGTGGAGCGCATCACCGGTTATCCGGACTGGCTTTTCCGCCTCGTCGGCCATCCCGTTACCTGGATCGGCTGGCTGATATCCCTGCTGGACACGCACTGGAACCGGGACGCGGATGATTTCGCCCATCGTAAGCGTCGTGGCGTATTCGCCCTGCTTGTTCTGATCGGCGTCACCGTCATCGTCTCGCTGCTGCTGGATGCGGCTCTGACCGCGTTGCCGCTCGGCCTTGCCTGGCTGGTCCTGGCCGCCGCCACCCTGCCGGCGCAGAAAAGCCTCGAGACCCATGTCGAAGCCGTGGCGGACGCGCTTCAGGCGGAGGGCCTCGAAGCCGGACGAAAGGCGGTCTCGATGATTGTCGGGCGCGATCCGGAAAGATTGGACGAGGCAGCCGTCTGCCGTGCAGCCATTGAAAGCCTTGCGGAAAATTTTTCGGACGGCGTCGTAGCGCCTGCCTTTTGGACGGGCGTCGGCGGACTGGCCGGAGGCGCCGCCTACAAGGCGGTAAACACCGCCGACAGCATGATCGGCCACCGGTCCCCGCGACACGAGGCCTTCGGCTGGGCCTCTGCCCGCTTCGACGACCTGATGAACCTTCCGGCCTCTCGGTTGAGCGCGTCTCTGTTCGTGGTCGCCGCCTTCTTCGTGGACGGCGCTTCGCC
>DASUPM010000490.1:0-12109 GCA_036281095.1 Pseudorhizobium sp. | reverse complement strand
GGCGGATCGGGAGGATTGCGACGATGTGCTCCAGGTGGGCAGCAAGCGTCGCCTGCTACTTCTTCGCGGGAAACTCCGCCAGCCTTGCTGCGTACCTCGCCATCGTGTCGACTTCGAAGTTGACGAAGTCGCCGGGCTTCCGGTCGCCCCAGGTGGTGACGGTGAGCGTGTGGCGGATGAGAAGGACGTCGAAATCAGTGCCGTCGACGGCGTTGACGGTGAGCGAGGTGCCGTCGAGCGCAACGGAGCCTTTGGGAGCGACGAAGCGGGCAAGGGTTGCGGGGGCGCGAAGGCGGATGCGGGCCGCTTCGCCTTCCGGCTCGACAGAGAGAATTTCCGCCTTGCCGTCGACATGGCCGGAGACGATGTGGCCGCCGAGCTCATCGCCGATCTTCAGCGCCCGCTCCAGATTGATGCGGGTTCCTTCCTGCCAGCCAGCGATGGTGGTGAGGCGCAGCGCCTCCTCCCAGGCCTCGACTTCGAACCAGCGCTCGTTCGATCCCCCGCCCGGAAGCCCGGTTACGGTCAGGCAGACGCCGCCATGTGCGATCGAGGCGCCCATGTCGATGGTCTTCGGATCGTAGCCGGTGGCGATCCGAAGCTTCACGCCCTCATCCATCGGCGTGACGGCTGAGACGGTGCCAATATCGGTGACGATGCCGGTGAACATCAGGAGGACCTTTCGTATTCGAAACAGTGGTCGGGGCCAAACGCGTCGCTGCGAACCAGCCGGAAACCGGATGGCATGTCGGAACGGACCACCGGCGATTCAAGCCCATCTTCGCCCACGGTCGCCGTACCTTCGAAGAGCAGTATCCGATCGACGAGACCCGCTGCGAGAAAGCTTCTGGCCACTGCCGCGCCGCCTTCGACGAGGAGCGAGGAAATACCCCGGGCGGCGAGCGCGTTGAGGAGAGTGGCGAGGGTTTCGGTTTCGAGGATTTCCACGCCGGCGGCGGCCAGAACGGCGCGGCGGGCCGAGAGATGGGCCCCGCGGAGCATCTCTCCCACGAGGGGAGAAGGAAGGGACACCGCCAGCACCGGCACCCGCCTCGCAGACCGCACGAGCTTCGACGCCTGGGGCAGTTCCAGCCGACGATCGAGTAGGATGCGGAGCGGCGAGCGGGCTTCGAGGCCGGGCGTGCGGCAGGTAAGCTCCGGATCGTCGGCGAGCGCCGTGCCGATGCCGACGAGGATCGCATCCGTTTCGGCCCTCGACACATGCACCTGCGCGCGCGCTGCCGGGCCCGTAATCGCCACCTGCCCTTCCCCCTTCCGGCCGATCCTACCGTCGGCCGAAACTGCAAGCTTCAGAGTGACATGAGGACGCCCCTTCGTCTGGCGCATGAGGTAGGCCTGCAGTGCTCTGCGGCCCTCCTCTTCCAAGACACCGCTTTCCACCGCGATACCGCCGTCACGCAGGATGGCAAGGCCGCGACCGGACACCCGCGGATCGGGATCCGTGAGGCCGACGACGACGCGGGCAATGCCGGCGGCGACGATGGCATCGGCGCAAGGGGGCGTTCTGCCGTGGTGCGAACAGGGTTCGAGCGTGACGTAGAGCGTGGCGCCCCTCGCCTCCTCGCCGGCTTCCGCCAGCGCCTGCGTTTCCGCATGGGGGCGACCGCCCGGCGCGGTGATGCCACGGCCGAGGATCGCGCCGTCCTTGACAACGAGTGAGGCGACCGACGGATTCGTGGCGGTGAGGCCCGTGTGCCAGCGCGACAGCCGCATGGCGGCGGCCATATAGCGCCGGTCCTCGGGCGTCACGGCCATGGCCTAGGGCTCTAGCCCGGGATCACGGGCGATCTTGGCGTTGATTTCCTCGATGACCTTCTCGAAGTCTTCCGCGTGGCTGAAATCCCGGTAGACGGAGGCGTAGCGGACGAAGGCGACGTCATCGAGCGTTTTCAGCGATTCCAGTACCTGCAGGCCGATCTGTTCGGAGGAGATTTCGGTCTCGCCGGAGCTTTCGAGGCGCCGGACGATGCCGGAGACGGCGCGCTCGATGCGGTCGCCATCGACCGGCCGCTTGCGCAGCGCAATCTGGAAGGACCGCACCAGCTTGTCGCGGTCGAAGGGCACCTTGCGGCCGGTCTTCTTGAGAACCATCAGTTCGCGCAGCTGCACCCGCTCGAAGGTGGTGAAACGGCCGCCGCAATCCGGGCAGATACGCCGCCGGCGGATGGAGGTGTTGTCCTCCGCCGGGCGCGAATCCTTCACCTGCGTGTCTTCCGAACCGCAATAGGGGCAGCGCATTCCCTCTCCTTCGTGACCTTTGGGCTTACATATAGGGATACATCGGGAAGCGGCCGGTGAGCGCCACGACCTTTTCGCGCACCGCAGCCTCGACGGCGGCATTGCCCTCATCCGAATTGGCCGACTTCAGCCCGTCCAGAACCTCGACGATGAGATTGCCGATTTCCTTGAACTCGGCTTCCTTGAAGCCGCGAGTGGTGCCGGCGGGCGTGCCGAGGCGGACACCCGAGGTAACGAAGGGCTTTTCCGGATCGAAGGGGATGCCGTTCTTGTTGCAGGTGATATAGCCGCGGCCGAGAGCGGCTTCCGCACGCTTGCCGGTGGCGTTCTTCTTGCGGAGATCCACCAGCATCAGGTGATTGTCCGTGCCGCCCGAGACGATGTCGAGGCCGCCGGCCTTGAGCGTCTCGGCCAGCGTCTTGGCGTTGCTGACGATCTGCGCGGCATAGTCCTTGAACTCCGGCTGCAGCGCCTCGCCGAAAGCGACTGCCTTGGCGGCGATGATGTGCATCAGCGGGCCGCCCTGAAGACCCGGGAAGACCGCCGAATTGATCTTCTTGGCGATGTCCTCGTCGTTCGTCAGCACGATGCCGCCACGCGGGCCGCGCAGCGACTTGTGCGTGGTGGTCGTGGCAACATGGCAATGCGGGAACGGCGACGGATGCTGGCCACCGGCGACCAGGCCGGCGATGTGGGCCATGTCGACCATCAGCCAGGCGCCGACTTCATCGGCAATCTCGCGGAAACGCTTCCAGTCCCAGATGCGGGAGTATGCCGTGCCGCCGGCGATGATGAGCTTCGGCTTGTGGGTACGCGCCTTCTCGGCCACGTCGTCCATATCGAGGAGGTGATCGTCCTGACGCACGCCGTAGGACACGACGTTGAACCACTTGCCGGACATGTTGACTGGTGAACCGTGGGTCAGGTGGCCGCCCGAATTGAGGTCGAGGCCCATGAAGGTGTCGCCCGGCTGCAGCAGCGCCAGGAAGACGGCCTGGTTCATCTGCGAGCCGGAGTTTGGCTGAACGTTCGCAAAATTGACGCCGAAGAGCTTCTTGGCGCGCTCGATGGCGAGTTCTTCTGCGATATCGACGAACTGGCAGCCGCCGTAGTAGCGCTTGCCCGGATAGCCTTCCGCGTACTTGTTGGTCATGATCGAACCCTGCGCTTCGAGCACGGCGCGCGAGACGATGTTCTCCGAGGCGATCAGCTCGATCTCGTGGCGCTGGCGGCCCAGTTCCTTCTCGATCGCGCCGAAGATTTCCGGATCGGCATCAGCAAGCGGACGGGAGAAGAATGCGTCGGTGTTCGACATGGGCGAGGCTCCTCAGGGGACGGGATGCGTGTGCCCCGCGTCTTAGCCGGTGACCCGGTTTTCGGCAATACGGCGAGCGACATTTGCTCACCCGCGACCGCCCGCGCACGAAAAAGCCGCGGCGCGGACCGCGGCTTCAGATTTGCGTCGGAGTTGCCGCTTACTGCGGCAGAAAGTCCTGCTCGCTGATCGGCCCGGCGGACTGCTCGACGCCGGTGGTGGTCTGCAGCGCAAGCTCCGTTGCACCATCGAGTTGATAGATGTCATCCCGGAACTGCACGATACCGTCCGCAGCGGACCAGGCGCTGATGTAGACGATGTAGACCGGCACTTCCTCCGTCAGCTTGATCGGGGTGCTGACGCGGCTCGCGATCACCCGCTCCATCTCCTGGCGGTTCCAGCCCGGCGTTTCCTTGAGCAGCCAGGTGGTCAGGTCGCGGACGTTCTGGACGCGGATGCAGCCGGAGGATTCGAAGCGCATCAGCTTGTTGAACAGGCCCTGCTGGGGCGTGTCGTGCATGTATTCGTTGTTGGGGTTGTGGAAATTGATCTTCGTCGAGGACATGGCGTTGATCTTGCCCGGGTCCTGGCGGAACATCAGGTTCGGCGCCTTCGGGGCGTTCCAGTCCACCGTCTCCGGCGCCACCTCGTTACCGCTGCCGTCGAACAGGCGGATGTTGTTGCGCGTCAGGTAGGTCGGATCCTTGCGCATCAGCGGAACGATATCCTTCTCGACGATCGAGCGCGGCGCGGTCCAGTACGGGTTGAGGATGACCTCGTAGATCTTCGAATTGATGGCATGCGTCGGACGGTCGATCTTGCCGACCACGGCGGTGTTGCGCAGCACGACGCGGCCGTTCTCCACGGCCTCGATATAGGCGGCGGGGATGTTGACCATCACATAGCGCCGTCCGAGGTCGCCTGACATCGACTGCAGTCGGATTGCATTGGTCTCGAGCTGGTGGAGGCGGGTTGCGGCAGAGACGTTGATCGCCTTCACCGTGAATTCACCCATCACGCCGTCGGCCGGGAGGCCGTGACGGGCCTGGAAGCGCTTGACGGCACCATCCACGTAGGAATCGAACGATGCCGACATCCCGGCCGACTGCGGAAGGTCGCCCGAGATCATCAGGCGCTGGCGCAGTTGCTGTACGGCCGGATCGACCACGCCGAGACGCAGAGTCTGGACCGGATTCACCTCCGGCCAGCCGCCGTTCGACACGATCATCTGGTAGTTCATGATCGCCTGCTGGATGTTCACCGGCGCATGCGCACCAAGCACGGGATTGTTCGTGGCGACAGCCGCGACCGTACGGGAGCTTCCCCTGGCATCGAACTGATCGTCCCATGCGCCGCGGCGGGGAGCGGCGATCAGGCTCTCCAGCGCAGTCTGCGCCAATGCCGGCGCAGCAAGCGCGACGCCCCCGGCAGACACGGCAGAGCGCAGCAGCGTGCGGCGAGAAATGTTTTCCGACCGAATTTTCTTCGACATCATCCTACCCATCCGTTCCCGCAGAGCACCAGATGAAAGGCCTAGCGGGATATGGTTAACAAAGGCGCAAAGAGCGCGGCCGGAATCAACACCAGAGGGATGATATCTGTCCCAGCACCCTTGGTGCGGATGTCACGGCAATATGGCCAATTCGTGTCTCCCCTCGCGGCTTGCCGATTGTGACAAACATGTTATTTTCGTGACGAATATATGAAAGCACGAGCGTTAGGGGACACATATGCCCGCTGTGAGCCGCGTTCAGGCGCCTTCGACACCCATGCCGCCCATGCAGGGGCTGGTGGCGCTGCCGAACGTAACGGGGCAGCTCGATCTTTCGCAGCTTGTCCATCAGGATGCAGGCGGCATCCGGCTGGTCTACGTCCATCCCGACATGCCTGACGCGGTGATCAAGGTGGTTCGTCCGGAAAAGATCGACCGATTCGGTCGCTTCAAGGGTCAGAAACTCTTCCGTTACTACCGACCGCTCGGCATCTACCGGCTCTTTCGCCGGGAGATCGGCCAGTATCTCGAACTCTGCCGGCGCGGCTACGCCGACCAGCGCAGCATCTTTCCAATGGCAACGCCGATCGGATTGCTTCCGACATCGCTGGGGATCGCGCTCGTCAGCGAGAAGATCAAGGGGCGGACTGGGGCAATGGGCCCTTCCCTCAGGAAGCTGATCAAGAGCGGAAAGGTGAAGGCGCAGCATGTCACGGCGCTGAACGCGTTCTTCGACGAATGCATAGCGCTGCACGTCATCATCGGCGATCCCAATCCAGGCAACATGGTCTATACCGAGGAACGATCGGGACGACCGGAATTCGTCCTCATCGACGGCATCGGTGAAAAGAACCTGATCCCGTTGCGCAGCCTCAGCTGGCGCTACAACCGCTACATTCTGGAAAAAGTGCGCCGCCAGCTTCTCGCCGCCATGGCGCAATGCAATCCGGCCCTGCCTATCCGGCAGGCGTTTCCCGCCTGATGCGAAACCGGATGCGCAGGGAACGCATCCGGTTTCCGTCATGACGGAGGTCTTTTTCTGTTACAGGCGATAGGCGATCGAGTCGTTCCAGAAGCGGTCGAGGCGCTGCAGGAGCTTGTTCATCTGCGTGAATTCGTCGGAGCCGATGCCGCCGACCTTTTCGATCGAGCCGACGTGGCGCTCGTACAGCCTGGCAACGGTTTCGGCAATCTCCTGCCCCTCTTCCGTCAGGCTGATGCGGACCGAGCGGCGGTCGATGCGGGAGCGCTGGTGGTTGATGAAGCCAAGATCGACCAGCTTCTTGACGTTATAGGAGACGTTCGAGCCGAGGTAGTAGCCCCGCGACCGGAGTTCGCCCGCCGAAAGCTCCGAATTGCCGATGTTGAAGAGCAGCAGCGCCTGCACCGCGTTGATGTCGTCGCGGCCCTGGCGATCGAATTCGTCCTTGATGACGTCGAGAAGGCGGCGATGGAGACGCTCTACAAGATGGAGGGACTCCAGATAGAGCGAACGGATGGCTTCTTCACGCGGTTCTACAGCGACCGCTGCCTGCGGCTTCAGTTTCGTATTCATGATCTCTGCCTCACTGTTTTGCTTGGCGGTGTTTGTTTTCTTCCCGCCTTGTGAGTGAGACTATCGAATGCCCATAAAATTCGACTTAAAACATATGTTTAACAAAAGCTTACCGGCTTCTGCCGGATTGCTGCGACCGTGCACCCTCTCTCGATCGGTCGGAAATCGCCCTAACAATAACAACGACTTAGAGGAAAAAATCGTTCAAATCGGCGCCGCAAATGCTTTCCTATCAGGGTAAATGACCGGTTACCTGTTCCGCCTTGCGGCGCTCTTCCAGCCACAAAGCGACCCGGAACAGCAGGTAAAGTGCTGCCACGAGCGCATGAAACAGGAGCACCACGCTGTTGGTGCCGAAGATGTCGGACCACAGTTCGAACATCAGGAACTGCACCGCCACGGCGATCGTCCAGAGAACGGGTCCCCACGACACCGCAAGCCACAGGCCCAGGGAAGCAACCGGAAAAAGGACGGCAAGGCTCGGCGCCGCTACCCGCCACGGAAGGGAGAGGAGATCGAAACGGCCCTCGCCGCCCAGCGAATAGCCCACCAACATGGCCCAGTATTGCAGGCCGAACCAGAAGCAGGCCATCGCGACGAAGCGCAGGAAGATCACGAACAGGATCTGCGTCAGCGTCCGCTTCGGGACTATGGGTGAATCAGGCTCCATGGCAATGATCATAACCTTCCATCTCTCTCCCGGCTACCACGGCGGCGCGGCGACTTCACCATTCGCATTCCGGCAAGGAGATGCTATGGACCGGCATCACAATTCGACCAGGCGAGGCATCCGATGAGCGACCAGATCCATCTCGTGGACGAGATCACAGGCCATCGCCGCATGCGACGCAACCGCAAGGCCGACTGGACGCGGCGGATGGTACAGGAAAGCCGACTGACGGTGGACGACCTGATCTGGCCGATCTTCCTCGTTCCGGGTTCCGGCATCGTCGATCCGGTCGCCGCCATGCCCGGCGTCAGCCGCATGAGCGTCGACAAGGCCGTGGAAGCGGTGAAGGAAGCCGCCGATCTCGGCATCCCGGCAATTGCGACGTTTCCCGACATCGAGATGGACCTGCGCGACGAGACCGGTTCCAACAGCCTCGTGGTCGATAACCTCATCAACAAGGCGACGGCGGCGATCAAGAAGGCCGTGCCGAACATCGGCATCATCACTGACGTGGCGCTCGATCCCTTCACCAGCCACGGCCATGACGGCATCCTGCGCGACGGCGTCATCGTCAACGACGAGACGGTAGACCAGATCGTGCGCGCGGCGGTGATGCAGGCGGATGCAGGCGCCGACATCATTGCGCCCTCGGACATGATGGACGGCCGGATTGGCGCCATCCGCCGCGGTCTGGACGCCGCGGGACACCAGGATGTCGGCATCATGTCCTATGCGACCAAATTCTCCTCCGGCTTCTACGGACCCTATCGCGAGGCGATCAACACCGGCGGCCTGCTGAAGGGGGACAAGAACAGCTATTACATCAGCCCCGCCAACGGCACCGAAGCGATGCGCGATGCGGCGCTCGACGTCGAGGAAGGGGCCGACATGCTGATGGTCAAGCCCGGCCTCGCCTATCTGGATATCTGCTGGCGGATCAAGGAAGCCTTCGGCTTGCCCACCTTCGCCTACCAGGTTTCCGGCGAATACGCGCAGATCAAGGCCGCGGCCATGAACGGCTGGATCGATGGCGACCGGATCATGATGGAAACGCTGCTCTGCTTCAAGCGGGCCGGCTGCGACGGCATCCTGACCTATTTCGCGATGGACGTCGCGAGAAGGCTCGCCAGGGGGTGATCCCGGCGCAGCTTGCAGAGAGGCGCATGGGCTCCCATATCGGATCCATCAACTGGAGAAGACCGACATGTCACTCGATCCGAACCCGAGCTATGCCGCGCCGGACGACTGGCGCGCCTATAGCGGCGTCCTCACCAGACGCAGCTTCGCCTTCGTGATCGATTATGCGATCGTCCTGCTGCTGTGCATTCCGGCTGCCGTCATCGTCTTCTTTCTCGGCATCATCACGCTGGGGCTGGGCTTCTTCCTCTATCCCGCCCTGTTCGTGATCGTGGCGCTCCTCTATTTCGGCATGACGCTCGGCGGGCCGAGCCAGGCGACGCCCGGCATGCGCGTTGCCGGGATCACCATGGTGCGGCTCGACGGCCGCCGCATGGATTTCCTGACCGCCATGGTCCACACGGTGCTGTTCTGGATCATCAACTCGGTGCTGACGCCGCTGATTCTCCTCGCAGGGCTGTTCACCGAGCGCTCGCGTCTCGTGCACGACATGCTCCTCGGCACCGTCGTCGTCCGCAGGGACTGACACGCAGTCTAACCCGCCACCGACGGACCATCCGGTGGCGGTGCCGGCGGCCCTGTTGACCTTTTTCCAATCTGCGCCATGGTATGGCTGTTACGGCATCATCAGGAAGCCACGACGGGACCACTCGCGACGCGATGAACACGCAAACCACACCCTCCCCGCAGTTCTATCTGACGGCTCCTGCAACCTGTCCCTACCTGCCCGGTCAGTTGGAACGGAAGGTGTTCACGCATCTCGTCGGCCCGCGGGCGGCGGATATGAACGATCTCCTGACGCAGGGCGGCTTCCGGCGATCGCAGAACATCGCCTACCGGCCAGCCTGCGAAGCATGTCGTGCCTGCGTTTCCGTGCGCATCATCGCCGAGGAATTCCAGCCGACGCGGAACATGCGGCGCATCCTGTCGGCCAATGCCGACGTCGTTGCCACGATCCAGCCGGCACAGCCTTCTACCGAACAGTTTTCGCTCTTCCGCCGTTATCTCGACCATCGCCACCAGAAGGGCGGGATGTCGGACATGTCGGCGCTGGATTATGCGATCATGGTGGAGGACACGCATGTCAACACCCGGATCATCGAGTACCGGCGCCGCGAACCTGGCGACGGTATCGACGAAAAGCCGAGGGGCGAACTGCTGGCCGTCGCGCTCACGGACCTGATGAGCGACGGGCTATCGATGGTCTATTCCTTCTTCAACAACGACCTCGCCCGCCGTTCGCTCGGGACGTTCATGATCCTGGATCATATCAGCCGCACCCAGGCGCTCGGCCTGCCGCACGTCTATCTCGGCTACTGGGTCAACGGATCGGCGAAGATGGGCTACAAGACACGCTTTCAGCCGCAGGAGCACCTGACCGCCCGCGGCTGGGAGCGTTTCGATCCCAACTCCGACACCTGAAGCCCTTTCCCATGAATGATCACAAGAAGGGCCTCGTGCTCACGACGATCGGGGGGCTTGCGCTCTCCTTCGACGTCCCGCTGGTGAAGCTCGCCGATGGCGAACTCTGGTCCGTCGTTGCCTTGCGCAGCGTCGTCACCTTCGCCGCCGGGATCCTGCTGTGGCTCGTCCTTGGGCAGCTTTCGAGAACCGGACGGCCCGCGCTCGTGCCCGGCAAGGCGGGAATGCTTGCCGCGTTGTGCTACGGTGTCTCGACCATGACATTCCTGGGAGCGGTCTTCCACACGGCCACCGCGAACGTCGTCTTCATCATCGCCTTCACGCCGATGTTCGCGGCGCTTCTCGGATGGATCGTAATGAAGGAGGTCCCGTCTCCTTCAACCGTGGCGACAATGGCCGTGATGGTCGCCGGCGTGGGGCTGATCGTCGCCGGCGGCCTTCAGTCCGGCGGCCTGTTCGGCGATATCCTGGCGCTCCTGACCTCGGCCCTGCTCGCCGGCGCCATCACCATCGCCAGGAAGACGCGGAGCGACATGGGTTTCGTACCGCTCGTCGCCACGCTGCTGCCGGCCCTGATCGGGCTGGGCTTCGTCGCCTCGAACGGCTTTTCCGTGGAGGCTCCCGTTTGGGTGATCTTCGACGGCGCTGTGATGATCCCGCTGGCCTTCTGGTGCCTCGCCACCGGCCCACGCTACCTTACCGGCCCGGAAGTCGGCATGTTCTACCTGCTGGAGACGATCCTGGCGCCCGTTTGGGTCTGGATGATTTTTGCAGAGGTACCGGCGCCACAGGCGCTCGCGGGCGGTGCCATCCTCGTGCTGGCGCTGGTGACGCATTCGGCGTGGCGGATGCGGCGGGCAGCAAGGCCGGCGGTCCATACCACCTAGGATTGAGCAAACCCACCATCCATGGTAATCTTTCTGCATCGGATGGAGGCAACTGATGGACATCAAGGTCCAAATCACATCCATCGGCGACGAGAAGGTTGTCGCGATCCCACAGGAGGCACTGGATTCACTTGGGTGGAGCGAAGGGACCAAGCTTTGCCTCCGGTTTGACCATACCGGCATTGATATTTTCAGGCCCCCTGAGAACGATGAGGATGACTTCCACCGCCAGCTTCTCATCGCCAGGAAGGCGATGAGAAAGTATCACGTGGCGCTGCGCGAACTCGGAAAGACCTAGACTAGATCACCCCGCGAACTTGCCGCTGCGCGGAAAGCCCTTGGGGACGAGGCGGCCGGCGGAGGCGCGGTCACCTGACCATTCCACCAGTTCGTCCCTGGTCTTGGTGAACAGACGGCCGGCGCTGTCTTCCCAGGTCAGGCCGTCGGCGATCGCGAAGCACTTCACGTCCGAGATGCCGCCATCCTTGTAGCGCTGCAGGCGCACGCCCTTGCCGCGCGTCATCTCGGGCAGTTGCACGAGCGGGAAGACGAGCAGCTTGCGGTTCTCGCCCACCACGGCGACGTGATCGCCAGAGACCGGCACGACCAGCTTCGCCTCGTCCGGCATGCCGACGTTCATGATCTGCTTGCCCTTGCGGGTGTTGGCGACCATCTCGCTTTCGGCGACCACGAAGCCGTTGCCGGCGGTGGAGGCCAGGACCAGCTTGCGCGATGGGTCGTGGACGAAGGCCGTCAGGACATCCTGATCGTTCTCCATGTCCACCATGATGCGGATAGGCTCGCCATGACCGCGCCCGCCTGGCAGCTTGTCGGCGCCGAGCGTATAGGCCTTGCCGCCGGTGGTGACGAGCAGGAGCTTGTCGGTGGTCTGCGCCGGGAAGGCGAGCTTCAGCGCATCGCCCTCCTTGAAGGTGAGCGCCGAGGTATCGCCGATGTGGCCCTTCAGCGCGCGGATCCAGCCCTTCTGCGAGATGACGACCGTGACCGGCTCCTTCTCGATCATCGCCTGCTGGATCGCCTCGACATCCGCTTCGGGCGCTTCGGCGAACTGCGTGCGGCGGCGGCCGAGCTCAGTCGCCTTGGCAAACTTCTTCTTGACGTCCTGGATCTCGACTTCGACGACGCGCCAGAGCTTGTCGTCGGACGCGAGCAGCGCCTCGATGTCGGCCTTCTCCTGGGTGAGTTCGTCAAATTCCTTGCGGATTTCGAATTCCTCGAGCTTGCGCAGGTTGCGCAGCCGCATGTTGAGGATGGCCTCCGCCTGGACGTCGGTGAGGTCCCACCGGGCGATCATGACGGTCTTCGGCTCGTCCTCCTCGCGAATGATACGGATCACCTCGTCGAGGTTGAG
>DASUPM010000489.1:0-7721 GCA_036281095.1 Pseudorhizobium sp. | reverse complement strand
TCGGACTGGTTCTGCTGCTGACCGCGACACTCGGAATTATTTCCACGGGGCCGGACTACGTCTTCTTCGGTCTCCTCCCCCTTTCCATGCAGGATAGCGGCGGCCTGTTCGGAACAGTGGCGGAAAGGGCCTATGTCCTCTTCGGGCTCCTGATCGGTATCGCGTTCGGTCCGGTCCAGGCCTCCTCGAGATCCTACCTGGCACGGAGCATAAGCCCCGACGACGCCGGGCGCTATTTCGGCATCTATGCACTCTCCGGGCGCGCCACCAGCTTCATGGCGACCCTGATGTTTTCCCTGGTCACCTATGTCAGCGGCTCGGCCCACCTCGGCATGGCGGGCCTCATTCTTTTCCTCGCAAGCGGATTCATCCTCCTGCTACGCACGCCTTATCCGGCGGATGGCTCCGCCGGCTGACCACTCAGTGTCGGAAATGGCGCATGCCTGTGAAGACCATGGCGACGCCGTGCTCGTTGGCAGCGTCGATAACCTCCTGATCACGCATCGAGCCACCCGGCTGGATCACAGCCGTCGCGCCAGCGGCGATCGCCGAGAGCAGGCCATCCGCGAAGGGGAAGAAGGCTTCGGAGGCGACCGCCGAGCCCTTGGTCATGGGTTCGGCCCATCCCATCGCCTTTGCGGCCTCTTCGGCCTTGATCGCTGCGATGCGGGCCGAATCGATGCGGCTCATCTGGCCGGCGCCGATACCGGCCGTCTGGCCATCCCGCGCATAGACGATCGCATTCGACTTGACGTGTTTGGCAACCTTGTAGGCGAACTTCATGTCCCCGAGTTCCTGGTCCGTCGGCGCGCGCTCGGTCACGACCCGCAGATCGATGTCCTCGATCACTCCGCCGTCACGCGTCTGCACCAGGAGGCCTCCGGCGACCGTTTTCGCGGTAATGCCGCGGGAGCGGGGGTCAGGCAGGCCACCGGTTTCCAGCAGGCGAAGGTTGGGCTTCCTGGTGATGACCGCTTTGGCTTCCTCCGAAACGCGAGGCGCGATGATGACCTCGGTGAAAAGCTTGACGATTTCTTCGGCCGTCTCGGCATCGAGGAGCTGGTTCAACGCAATAATGCCGCCGAAGGCAGAGGTCGAATCGCAGGCAAGGGCCCGCAGATAGGCTTCCTTCAGGGTCGGGGCAACAGCGACGCCGCAGGGATTGGCATGCTTGATGATCGCGCAGGCCGGCCCCTGTTCCGGCGAAAATTCCCCGATCAGTTCGAAAGCGCCGTCGGTATCATTGATGTTGTTGTAGGAGAGTTGCTTGCCCTGGAGCAGCGTCGCGGTGGCCACCCCGGGCCGGTGCTCGCCGGTGACGTAGAATCCCGCGCTCTGGTGCGGATTTTCTCCGTAGCGCATCTCTTCCTTCAGCACGCCTCCGATGGTTCGGTACCGCGGGATTTCAATATCGAGGGCTTCTGCGAACCAGCTGGAGATGGTGGCATCATAGGCCGCCGTGCGGGCATAGGCCTTTGCCGCAAGCTTCTGGCGGAATGCATAAGCCGTCGTTCCGCCATCTGCGCGCAGCGCCTCGATGAGGGCCGGATAGTCCGACGGATCGACGACGATCGTCACATAGGCATGATTTTTGGCTGAAGCTCTGATCATCGCCGGCCCGCCGATATCGATATTCTCGACCGTCGTCGGATAGTCGCCTCCTGCTGCGCGGACTTCCTCGAACGGATAAAGGTTGATGACCGCCAGATCGATACCCTCGATCCCATGCGCAGTCATCGCCTCGACATGCTCGGCATCGTCCCGGATGGCGAGCAGTCCGCCGTGGACGTTCGGATGCAGCGTCTTGACGCGGCCGTCCATGATCTCCGGAAAGCCGGTGACTTCGGAGACATCCGTCACAGCTAGTCCGGCCGCGGCGATCGTCTTGTGAGTTCCACCCGTCGACAGGAGCCGAACGCCCTGATCCGCAAGAGCCTGGGCCAGTTCGACGATTCCCGTCTTGTCCGACACCGAAAGCAGCGCGGTGCGGATCTTGATCTGGTCGGGTGCGGGAATCTTCTTGGAAACGACGGCCATGGGATGCTCCTCGGGATTGTGCCAAGCGGCTGGGGCAATTGGGGCCGCGTTAGCACAGCTTTCCATCGGAAGAAACGCCTATTCCATGCGCTTCAGCATCCACCGGATGTCCGAGACCTCCAGCGGAGAAAACCGGATGACGATCTGCTGGCTCTGCCGGAAGCCGGACGCATCCGCGAAGAAAATATCCTCCTCGATCTCGACTGAAAGGCCGGGCGCAGAGAACTGCCAGGCCTCCCCCTCGGGCGCGACCATCAGGACACTTTCACCATCGACCCGGGACAGGGTGTTTCCTGGATGGATATGGAAGCGCGCCTCGGCGACGACCGTTCGTACAGGTCTCTGGCCATCAGGCACGAAGATCCTGTCATGGCCCTTGATCTTGTTGCCATTGCTGCTGAGACCGAGTTCGCGCTCGTGCAGATGACCGAATCGGGCGAGATAGCCGTCATGAACCGCACGCAGCCAATCGTTGCCTAGCTGGTCCTCCCGCCGCTCCACATCGACGCTCGAAACACCCGCGAGGATGGACGCGCCGCAGAAATGGGAGCGGATCAGGCGGCTAGAGGAGGTCTCGTTCAACGTCACCGTGGAGTGCGCGGCAGTCGAGCGTGCCAGCCTTCTGTATTCGCGTGCGGAGAATTTGGGTGCTCCACTGTTGACAATGAACCGGTTGCGACCGGACGACATTTCGAAGGACAGACAACCGGCATGAGCACGCTGTGAGAGCTCGGGAGACAGCGGAAACCCCGTATCCACGATGATTGTCGTCCCCTCGGCAGAAAGCCGGTGGTAGTTAGCATGGGGAAGGGACTTGAACGGCTTGCCGCCGGTTTCGTCATAGCGCAACACCGACATCAGCTCGCTCGCCGGCGTGGAGGTCGCGCCGTTGAAGAGCGCAAGATCGCCATCCTGATGGCGAAAGAACCGAAGCGCGGGATACATCCGGTCTATTGTCGGTATGAGCTTCGCCGGTACGTCGTGGCCGAGATTGATATAGGTCTGTCGAAGCGGCAGCAAGTCGAGCAGCAGGTCGAGTACCGCCCGCGGGTTGCGCGAGACATGGGCGCCGTCGGCCAGGATCTGCCGCTCCAGCTCGCGGTCGAGCCGGCTGCCTTCGCGCTTGATGAAGGTGTTGCGGGTGGGCATTGAGACGGAGGCCATCGCCAGCGCGATACGGATCCGCAGCCGCGTTTCGTCCATCGGCAGGCCTCGGACGATACGGCGCAGGTAGCGCACCTGGAAGCTCAGGCTCTTCATGAAGCGGCGGTAGAATCCGGCCTCTGCTCCCTGCAGTACGACCGTCGAATGCGAAAGCCAGGCGATGACCCGCTCGGCCACGACGTTCGCTTCCCAGGCCACGCCTCTCGGGCGGCGGCCGTGGAGAGACATCCAGGTTGCGACGATCGATCGGGTCCGGGCACAGGATGCCTCGGTTCGCTGCGCCCGGATATGCCGCAGCCAGGCGAAGGAATGCAGCCTTTCCGCAAAGGCCCTGGACGGCGCTTCCACGGCAAACGGCGATAACCGCTCCGTATCCAGCGAGGTGCCGGCGAGGTGAAAGCGACCGGACGCGATTTCCTCCGCCACAAACGTATCGATCGCCCGCAGGTCGGTGGGTGCGACGAGCAGGCGGTTGGGCGTCCTGGGGGCGAGAGGTGACAGGGCCAGCCGCAATCCGGCTGTCCGTCGATAGAAGCGACGGCAGGCCTCCCGCAACCCGAACGACATCAGTCTTCGTCGATCGGCGAACCGCATTGCCAATTCAAGACACTCCGCGGGACCGACATCCGCACAGCGGATTCGCCCTTTTAGCCTATGCGAATATTAATGGGCGCCTCATGGTAAACAAAGGTTTACTTCCGCCGCAGCACGCAGGCGAAGAAGCCGTCCATGCCGCCGGCACTGCCGGTTTCTGCAGGAAGCATCGCAGGCGTCGTCCGGAATTCGCCCTGAGGGGTGATCGCGGATTGAAGCCCGGGCCAGCGACCATGATCTACCGGCACCCGCTCCAGATCCGGGTTCCGCTTTACCAGATCGGCAACGAGGTCTTCCCCCTCCAGTGGATCGAGCGAGCAGTTGGAGAATATGATCAGTCCGCCCGGCTTCACGAGCGTGACCGCATGGTCGAGCATTCTTGCCTGCAGGGCGGCAAGCTTCTCGACATCTTCCGGCCCTTTTGTCCAGAGAACGTCGGGATGCCGGCGGGTCGTGCCGGTCGATGAGCAGGGTGCGTCGAGAAGCACGCCGTCAAGCGGCGTTTCCGGCCGGAAGTCGAAGAGATCGCCTTTGACCGTCTCCGCTTGCAGACCCAGGCGCGTCAGGTTTTCCCGAAGCCGTGCAAGACGGTTGGCCGACTGCTCGACCGCGATCACATCGGCACCCGCGACGACAAGCTGAGCCGTCTTTCCGCCGGGCGCCGCACAGAGATCGGCGATGCGCTTGCCTTTGACGTCGCCGAACAGCCTTGCAGGAATGCTGGCGGCAGCATCCTGAACCCACCATTCCCCCTCCTGATACCCCGGCAGGGCGGTCACCGAACCTTCGAACGACGGCAGGCGGATGCTGCCGGTCGGCAAGACCCGGCCGCCCAGACGTTCCGCCCATTCATCAGCGTTTGATTTCACCGTCAGGTCGATTGACGGGGGCGTCAGCTGCGCCTCCGTGATACGTTCTGCTTCTTCCGGTCCGTAGGCCGTATTGAGCCTCGCGATGAACCACTCGGGCGCCGGGGAGACGGTCGCGACCCGGTCGAGAACCGCCTGCTTTTCCCGAACCAGTCGCCGCAGCACCGCATTCACCAGCTTCGCGAAGCGGCGGTTTCGAGGATCGCGTTGCGCCTGCTCCACCGCGAGGTCCACCACGGCGTGCGGAGGAACGTCCAAATAAAGGATCTGCGCAGCGGCCACCGCAAGCACATGCTGCAAGGCTCGTGCACCCTCCGGAAGAGGCGTCTCCAGAAGTGATCCGAGGGCAGCCTCTATCCGGGGCAGATGGCGCAATGCACTGAGCAGGATGGCTCGTGTCAACGCCCGATCCGCATCGCTCAGCTGCTTGTAGGCCGGGTTGCCGTGCATGGGATCGAGAATCCCATCCAGAGAGATCTTCCGGTCGACCACCGCGGCAAGAAGCTTCGCCGCGGTGGCTCGCACCTCGAGCCCGGCCTTCTTTTCCTCAGCCGGGGTTCCGATGCCTGCCTCGGTTCGCTTGCGGTTCCGTGTTGGCGTAGACGAATTCTTGCTTTTCTTCTCTTGGCTCAAGACCAGGGTCCCTTACGCGGCTCGGACTGGCCGCGGCCCCAGCCGGTATCGGGAACGGTGCGCGCGGTGCGCGTCGATCTAGCAGCACGGGGTCCTCCCGTCGAGCCGCCGCTTCCGAACTCGGACACCATGTCCTGGAGGGCAGCGATGCGGTTTGCCGTGTTCGGATGGGTCGAGAACAGGTTGTCCATCCGCTCGCCGGACAGCGGATTGATGATGAACATATGCGCTGTCGCCGGGTTTCGCTCGGCGTCATCGTTATGGACCACTTGTGCCGCGCCGGCGATCTTGCCCAGCGCCGACGCCAACCAGAGGGGATTGCCGCAGATCTCCGCTCCGCGCCGGTCAGCGGAATATTCACGCGTTCGGCTGATCGCCATCTGCACGAGCATCGCAGCAAGCGGCGCCACGATCATCGCCACCAGAACACCGACAAATCCGAGCGGATTGTTGTTGTCCCGGTTTCCACCGAAGAAGAAGGCGAAGTTGCCCAGCATCGAGATGGCACCCGCCAGCGTCGCGGTGACCGTCATCGTCAGCGTGTCGCGGTTCTGGATATGGGCGAGCTCATGCGCCATGACGCCGGCAACTTCCTGAGGAGTGAGGCTTTGCAGGAGCCCGGTGGAGGCGGCAACGGCCGCATTCTCCGGGTTGCGCCCCGTCGCGAAGGCATTCGGCTGCGGATTGTCATAGACATAGACCTTCGGCATGGGCAGGCCCGCATTCGCCGAAAGATCCCGGATCATATGAAAGAGCTCCGGCGCGTTTCGCTCGTCTACCGGCTGGGCCCGATAGGCCGAGAGCACCATCTTGTCGGAGTTCCAGTAAGAAAAAAGGTTCATTCCCGCCGCTATAAGGAAGGCGATCATCATGCCGCCGCGGCCGCCGATCAGGAATCCGACGCCCATGAACAGGGCCGTCATGAAGGCGAGGAGCATAGCGGTGCGTATTAGGTTCATGGCAAGCCTCCGGAACGGCTTTATTGCGGGCGTAGAGCGTTCTATGATGTGGTCCATCACCCCATTCTTTTCAATGTCGCCTACGGAACGAACCCATGCAGATACCCGGCAACGACAACTGCAACCTTGAGCCGGAAGAGACAAAGGCCGGTAAGCCCCTTTCGCCGGCGGCAAAACGTGCTCTCGAGGAAGCGGATCTGCGTCGCAAGGCCGAAGTACAGAAAGACGTTGCCCCGGAAATCGGCGGTCGGGGCGGCTCCGACCCGGCCCGCTTCGGCGACTGGGAGATCAACGGGCGCGCAATCGACTTCTAGATCAAGGCAGATATTCCTATTGACTTTCGTGCATGCGAGGAATTTATTCCTTCTATGCGAATCCTGCTTTCGATCCTCCTGCTGTTGAACGCTGCCGCGCCGGCAGAGGCTTCCGCACGCGACGAAATCCCCGGTCCGGTAGAGGGCGAAATTCTTCGAGTCATCGATGGCGACACGCTGCTTGTTGAGGCTAGACCATGGCCGCAGCAGAAGGTGGAAGTCTATGTCCGCATCCGTGGCATCGATACGCCGGAAACCCGGTCGAAATGCACCGGCGAGCGCCAGGCCGGCGAGGCCGCACGCCGCGCTCTTGAGATCCTTGCGGAGGAAGCGGGAGCGACGGTCCGGTTGAGCCGCATATCCGGCGACAAGTATTTCGGCCGCGTCGTCGCCGACGTTACCCTCTCCGGGGACATACAGGCCGCAGATCACCTGCTTCTTGCGGGACTTGCGAGCCCTTATGACGGCGGTCGCAAGCAGAAGCGCCCCTGCGCTGTCCCCTGACCCGGCGTCTCTCTAACCATGAAATTGGAGGAAGGCCCGCCGGTTGACGGCGGGCCTTCCTCGTCAGCCCGCCTTGTTCTGCCGGTTCTCTATCAGGTCGTCCACGACGGCCGGATCGGCGAGCGTCGAGATGTCTCCGAGGGAGCCGAAATCGTCCTCGGCGATCTTCCGCAGGATGCGGCGCATGATCTTCCCGGACCGCGTCTTCGGCAGACCGGGCGCGAACTGGATCTTGTCAGGGGTCGCGATCGGACCGATCTCGCTTCGCACGTGCTTGACCAGTTCCTGGCGCAGCGCGTCATCGCCTGCATTGCCCGACATCAGGGTCACGTAGCAGTAGATGCCCTGACCCTTGACGTTGTGGGGGTACCCAACCACAGCCGCCTCGGACACAAGATCGTGAGAGACGAGGGCCGATTCCACCTCGGCAGTGCCGAGACGGTGGCCGGACACGTTGAGGACGTCGTCGACGCGCCCGGTGATCCAGTAATAGCCGTCTTCATCGCGCCGGCAGCCGTCGCCCGTGAAGTATTTCCCCTTGTAGGTCGAGAAATAGGTCTGCACGAAGCGCTCGTGGTCGCCATAGACCGAACGCATCTGACCCGGCCAGGAATCGGCGATGCAGAGATTGCCGTCGGCCGGTCCCT
>DASUPM010000488.1:0-3109 GCA_036281095.1 Pseudorhizobium sp. | reverse complement strand
GGTTCGGCTTCGACTGGCAGTCCAAGGCTGCCGTCGTTATCGTCATGACCTTTTTCCCGATGCTGGTGAACACGGTGACCGGGCTCGGCGCATCCGGCGCGATGGAGCGCGACCTGATGCGCTCCTACGCCTCGGGCTACTGGCAGACGCTGGCAAAGCTGCGCCTGCCGGCGGCCATGCCCTTCATCTTCAACGCATTGAAGATCAACTCGACGCTTGCCCTGATCGGCGCGATCGTGGCCGAGTTCTTCGGCACGCCGATCGTCGGCATGGGCTTCCGGATCTCCACCGAGATCGGCCGGATGAACGTCGACATGGTTTGGGCTGAGATCGCTGTTGCGGCGGTGATCGGATCGGTTTTCTATGGCGTGATCGCGCTCGCCGAGCGGGCGACGACGTTCTGGCATCCGTCTAACCGTGGTGGCTAGACGTATCCGCCTTCCGCAACGACGGAGGGCGGCAAAACCTCAGAGGGAAAGGATAAAAACAATGAGAAATATCCTTGTTGCATTGATGGCGGGTGCGATGTCGCTGGCCGCCGCGCAGTCTGCCGCGGCGGCCGATATCGTCCTGCAGCTGAAATGGGTCGCCCAGTCCCAGTTCGCCGGCTATTACGTGGCGCAGGAGAAGGGCTTCTATGAAGAAGAAGGCCTCGAGGTGGAGATCAAGGCCGGTGGACCGGATATCGCACCCGAGCAGGTGATCGCCGGGGGCGGCGCCGACGTCATCGTCGCCTGGATGGGCGGGGCGCTGGTCGCACGCGAAAAGGGCGTGCCGCTCGTCAACATCGCCCAGCCCTATCAGAAGTCCGGCCTCCAGCTGATTTGTCCCAAGGACGGACCGATCAAGACCGAAGCCGACTTCAAGGGCCATACCCTCGGCGTCTGGTTCTTCGGCAACGAGTATCCGTTCTTCGCCTGGATGAACAAGCTCGGCCTGTCGACCGAAGGCGGCCCGGACGGCGTGACGGTGCTGAAGCAGAGCTTCGACGTGCAGCCGCTCGTTCAGAAGCAGGCCGACTGCATCTCGGTGATGACCTATAACGAGTACTGGCAGGCGATCGATGCCGGCTTCAAGCCGGAAGACCTGACCGTCTTCAATTATACCGAGATGGGCAACGACCTTCTGGAGGATGGTCTCTACGTTCTCGAGGACAAGCTGGCCGACCCCGCCTTCAAGGAAAACATGGTGAAGTTCGTCCGCGCCTCGATGAAGGGCTGGAAATACGCGATCGACAATCCGGATGAAGCCGCGGAGATCGTTATGGACAACGGCGGTCAGGACGAAAACCATCAAAAGCGGATGATGGGAGAAGTGGCCAAGCTGATCGGCGACGCGACCGGCAAGCTCGACCCGGCCGTCTATGAGCGGACCGCGAAAGCCTTGCTCGACCAGAAGATCATCACCAAGGAGCCCGAAGGCGCCTACACCGCGGAGGTGACAGACGCCGCGATGAAGTAACGGACACTGTATACTTGATGAAGACAAGACGCGCGGCCCTGCGGCTGCGCGTCTTACGTAAGACATCAAGAAATGTAATCTGTTCGACCGCCGCTTCGGATTGATTTGTGCGCAGTGCGCACGTAAAAAAGCCATCGAGTTGGCAAACATCGACAGCTGCTCTTGCAACGGGGTTTCAAGGCTCCCAAGTCAGCATCGTAGAGGCACAGAGGGCGCCGGATCTCGCGCAATAACAGCGGACCTGAAAAAGACCCTCCGTTTCATTTGGATTTAGTCGCACATGCTTCGCAAGTTCGTATTCCTTGCCGGTCTCATACCGGCTGCCATCTTCGCCCTTGCGGCGATGCAGGCGACAGCACAGGATGAGTCGGCGCCCGCTCCCGAGCCACCGCTTCCGTCGATCGTGGTGACGGAAGCGGTGGAACAGCCACTGACAGACCGGGTGCTTGCCAGCGGAACAATCCGAGCGGTGCAGGAGGTTTATGTCCAGCCGCTCGTCGATGGATTGTCTATCCGCTCCCTGGAAGCCGATGTCGGCGACCGGGTTGAGGCCGACGAGATTCTGGCCACCCTGAACAACGATGCCCTGATCCTGCAGAAGAGCCAGCTCGAGGCGAACAAGGCCAAGGCCGAAGCGGGGCTGGCGCAGTACGAGGCCCAGGTGATCGAGGCTGAGGCCAATCTTGACGATGCGATCCGCCAGCGCGATCGGGCGACGAAGCTCGGCAAGAGCGGTAGCGGGTCGGTCGCCGAGGTGGAGCGTGCAACCGCTGCCGTCGAGGTCGCCGAGGCTCGCCTTCAGGCGGCGCAGCAATCCGTCTCAGTCGGCAATGCCGACATCAAGGTGGTGGAGAGCCAGATCGCCGACATAGAGCTGAACCTGGCCCGCACCGATGTCAAGTCGCCGGTCGCAGGCGTTGTCTCGGCGCGAAATGCCAAGGTGGGTGCCATCGCCAGCGGCGCCGGCGAACCGCTCTTCACCGTCATTCGGGACGGCGCGCTCGAACTGGTTGCCGATGTTTCGGAAGGCAACATCCGGAAGATCCGCCCGGGCCAGAAGGCCGTGGTTTCGATTGCGGGAGGCGGAGCAAAGCTTGAAGGCCAGGTGCGGCTGGTTTCGCCGACCGTCGATCCGGTGAGCCGGCTTGGCTTCGTGCGCATCGATGTGGACGAGAAGACCGGCGCGCGCGCAGGCATGTATGGCAGTGCCGAGATCATCGTGGACCAGAAGACGGCGCTTTCCCTGCCGCTCTCGGCAGTGACCACCGGCCGCGAAGGCTCCTTCGCCCGCCGGGTGGAGGACAATGTCGTCAAGCAGGTGGAGATCGAAACCGGCATCCAGGATGGCGGTTTCGTCGAGGTGGTAAGCGGCCTTCAGGCCGGTGACATGGTTGTCGAGAAGGCAGGTGCCTTCGTGCGGGACGGTGACCGGATCGCTCCGGTCCGGGCCGAACCAGCACTTTCGAACTGATCGAGGACGCAAGATGAACTTCTCCGCCTGGTCGATCCGCAATCCGATCGCACCGCTGCTGTGCTTCGCGCTGCTGCTGTTCCTCGGACTGCAGTCCTTTTTCTCGCTGCCCATCACGCGCTTCCCGAACATCGACGTTCCCGTCGTCTCCGTCACCGTCGCCCAGGCCGGCGCCTC
>DASUPM010000487.1:0-4715 GCA_036281095.1 Pseudorhizobium sp. | reverse complement strand
GGCCCAGTCGAGGAAGTAGTCGGGCGCCTTCGCCTCGGCGCGGTCGATGACGGTGGCGGGGCTTCGCCGGGCGCCGATCACCTGGCCCTCGGTCATCAGCCCGCCCTGGACGAGGTTGGTCAGCACCTCGTTGGCGCGTGCGCGCGCGGCGGGAAGGTTTACATGCGGCGCGTACTTCGCCGGCGCCTTGAACAGGCCCGCCAGCATCGCCGATTCCGCGAGGTTCACCTCGGCGATGTTCTTGCCGAAATAGAACTGCGAGGCTGCCGCCGCGCCGAAGGTGCCGCCGCCCATATAGGCGCGGTCGAGATAGTAGGCGAGGATCTCCTTCTTGGAGAGGTTGGCCTCCAGCCACAGCGCCAGGAAGGCTTCCTTGATCTTGCGCTCGATCGAGCGCTCGTTTGAAAGGAAGAGGTTCTTGGCGAGCTGCTGGGTCAGCGTCGAGCCGCCCTGGACGACCCCGCCGGCCTTGGCGTTCTCGTTCATGGCGCGCATCAGGCCGAGGAAGTCGATGCCGAAATGGTCGAAGAAGCGCCGGTCCTCGGTCGCCAGCACCGCCTTGATCAGGTGGTCCGGCAGTTCGTCCACCGGCACGGAATCCTCATGGATGATGCCGCGGTGGCCGATCGTGTTGCCGTAGCGATCGAGGAAGGTGACGGCGAAGTCGCCACGATTGCGCCAATCTTCTTTGGTTTCCTCGAAGGCGGGCAGGGCGAGCGCGAGAAGGACCACGGAGCCGGCCGTGCCGAGCGTCATGGCTTCGCCGGCGACTTCGAAGGCGGCCTTCTTCCAGCCCCGGACGCGAAACCTGCGGGAAAAGATCGTGATCTCTTCCCAGATTTCGCCGAACCGGAAGCCGAGATTCCAGACGGTGGAATCGATCCAGGAATCGATGCGCAGCAGCAGGTGGCGCTTTCTGCGCGGCTGCTTTTCGCTGGTTTTCGGATCGTCCTGCACCTGATGTCCCCCGATCGTCATGCCGGTCGCTTGACGCCGCCATCATGAGCGGCCAGAGCTGCGGGCATAGGTAATCAGCAATAGCTGATGAAACGTTGATTTTCGATAGCATAATGGCAACAGGCAAAGTCGCTGAGCGGCGATTTGGTTCCCTTGAACGGAATTGTGAATGACGGATCTGCCTTTCTGGAAGACGAAGACGCTGGACGAGATGGACGGCCGGGAATGGGAAAGCATCTGCGACGGCTGCGGTCTCTGCTGTCTCAACAAGCTCGAGGACTGGGACACCGGCGACGTCGTCTTCACCTCCGTCCGCTGCCGCCTGATGGACGGCCATACCTGCCGCTGCACCGATTACGAGAACCGGCAGGCGACGGTGGCGGAATGCATCCAGCTTACCCCGGCTGCAGTCGGGGAGATCGCCTGGCTGCCGCCGACCTGCGGCTACCGCCTCCTGCGCGAGGGACGCGACCTCTACTGGTGGCACCACCTCGTCTCCGGCGATCTGGAAACGGTGCATCAGGCCGGCATCTCCGCCCGCGGCCACGAGACCGTCTGCGAGACGGAGGTCGATATAGAGGACTTCGAGGACTACGTGGTCGACTGGCCGTGGAAGGCGGGCGAGGCAGCGGAGAAGGTCCCCGGCTGATGGTGGACCGGGAGGGCCCGCGAGCCGTTTGCGGCCCGCGGCCCTCCTTTGATCCGGGCCGCGCTCGCGCGGCCCGGATGCGTGCCCGTCTAGAAGATGTTGGTCACCGGCTGCCCCAGCGCGATCGCGCCGGCATAGCGTGCCTGGGGGCCGGCCTGCAGCGGATGGAAGCGGGCTCCCTGGATGTCGCGGAAGCGCCGCTCCAGGCCGTTCGCCCGGTAGAACGACGCACCCCCGGCGAGTTCCATCGCAAGCTCCGTCGCTTCGATCGCGTGGCGCGCGACGAGCGTGCGGCCGATCATCACCTCGTTGACGCTCTCGGCGGACGGGCTGTTGCGCATGGCGGTCTCCACCATCCAGCGATGTGCCAGCTGCGCGGCGCGAAGCGCGGTATCCATGCGGCCGGCGATGTTCGTCGCATCCTCCGATGGCTGCTTCTTCTGCGCCGTCTTGACCGCGATCTCGCGCGCGCTTTCGGCGACGCCGAGGTAGACGGCGTAGATCAGCGGGAATGCCAGCGTGCTGATGATCTGGAACACCGGGTGCCATTCGCCGCTCTTGCGCGAGAAGGCGACGTTCGCGTCGGGAATGAACAGGTTGTCCAGCACCACGTCGTTGGAGCCGGTACCTCTCATGCCGAGCGTGTGCCAGGTGTCCTCGATCCTGACCTCGGGCGCCGCCATCGGCGCGCCGAAATGGATGACCGACCGGGTACCGTCGGCCCCGTCGTAGATCGCTCCGGTCATCAGGATGTTGCCGGCCTCGGCGCCGGAGGTGAAGGCCTTGCGGGCCGATATCCGGTAGCCGCCTTCCACTTTCTCCGCCTTGCCCGAGCCGCCGATCCAGTCGGACCCGCCGCTGGAGAGCAGCACCAGCCGTTCCGCCGCCACGCGCTTCAGCAGCGGCTCGACTGCCGCCACGTTCTGGTGGCGCCATCTCCACGCTGGGATTGCCACCTGATGGGTATGCATGGCGAAGGCGAGCGCGGTCGAACCGCAGGCATGGGCGAGGATGCGCAGCATCTCCGCCAGCTCGGGCAGCTCCGCGCCGCCGCCGCCCAGTTCCGTCGGCACGCCTGCCTCGACGAGGCCCGCCTCCTTCAGGAGCGCATAATTTTCCCGCACGAACTCGTCGCCCTCGTCCGCTGCCGCGGCGCGCTCCGAAAGGGCAATCGACAGGCTTTTGGCGATCTCGACGATATCGGGTTTCCGGACGAACGCCTCCGGCTGCGTCGCGGTTTCTGCCAGGCTTTGCATTTCCTTTCCTCCTCTCGAAATTGAGAATGGCCGGAGTGTGGGCCTGATTTCGATCGTCCTCCAGTTCAGGATCTGTACTGCCGGCGTCGCCGCGGCTGCAGCCGATTGTCGGAACCGGCGCGCTGGATTATGATGGGCTCGGGCTGGGCTTCGGGAGTGTTCCGTCAACAGGTGCACCATGGAAGAGCGCGGTGGTTACGGGCAGTTCTGCCCGGTCTCGATGGCATCCGAGGTCCTGTGTTCCAGGTGGACGACGCTCGTTGTCCGCGAGCTTCTCTGCGGCTCGACACGGTTCAACGAATTGCGGCGCGGCGTGCCGAAAATGTCGCCGGCCCTGCTCTCCAAGCGGCTGAAGGAACTCGAGAAGGCCGGTGTCATCACGGTCGATCGTTCGCCGGCGGGGATGACGGAGTATCGTCTGTCTCCATCCGGCGAGGAGCTGCGTTCCGTCATCATGGGGCTCGGGACCTGGGCGCAGCGCTGGATAGAATCCCGCCTGTCGCTGAAGAACCTCGATCCGTCCCTGCTGATGTGGGACATGCAGCGGAATCTGGAGACCGGCCACCTTCCGCCGCGCCGCTGCACGATACAGTTTCTGTATCCCGAAGTTGCGGGAGGTCAGAAACGATGGTGGCTGGTGATCCAGAACGGCAAGGCCGACCTCTGCAATTTCGATCCCGGGCATGATCTCGACCTGATGGTCCGAAGCTCGCTTCACACGATGACGGCGATCTGGATGGGCCTGACGACGGTCCGCCACGAGATTTCCGTCGGCCGGCTCTCCGTGGAGGGAGACCCGGCCATCGCGCGGAACGTGCAGGACTGGCTGGGGCTCAGCAAGTTCGCGCCCGTGCAGCGGATGGTGAGCTAGCGATCTCGGCTATGTCAGCTTGCGCCGCGGCCGCCGCCACGGATGACGGCCACACCGAGACATGCCTCTCCCGCTTCCGGCCTTTTCCGCCATCCTCCGCAAAATTAAATCCGCCGCCCTTGACCTTCCCATGATGGGAAGGTCCACCTAGATGCGGAACAGAGGATTCCGCCATGAACGAGACCGTCAGAACACCGCCTTCCGTCGAACCGATCAGCATCCCCGTCGAGGGCATGACCTGCGCCTCCTGCGTGCGCCGGGTGGAAACCGCCGCCGCCAAGGTGCCGGGGGTGGCGGCAAGCTCCGTCAACTTCGCGACGAAGAAGCTGACGGTCGAACCCGCCGAAGGCTTTTCTCCCGAGGCGCTGACGGCGGCGATCGAGAAGGTCGGCTACGAGGTTCCCGCCGGCGCCATGCAGCGGGCCATGAGGGATGCGGGATATGGGGCGCCTGATGCCAGCGCCCATGCCGACCCCCATGCCGACCCCCATGCCGGCCTCCATGCCGGCCACGGTGCCCACGACCATGCACACCATGAGCACGCCGGCCAGGCGACCGCCGGTGCGCATGCGGGCCATGACCACATGCACATGCATGGCGACGCAACGCTGAAGCGCGACCTCATCGTCGCCCTCGTGCTCACCCTGCCGCTCTTCGTGCTGGAAATGGGCAGCCACGTCTACGACCCCATGCACCACTGGCTGATGGGCGTCATCGAGACACAGAACCTTTATTACCTCTATTTCGCCCTTGCCACCGCCGTCATCTTCTGGCCCGGCTTGCGCTTCCTGAAGACGGGCCTGCCGGCGCTTTTCCGCGGCCATCCGGAAATGAACTCGCTGGTCGCCGTCGGCGTGCTGGCCGCCTACGGCTATTCGCTGGTTGCGACCTTCGCGCCCGGCCTGCTGCCGGAGAACGCCCGCTACGTCTATTACGAGGCGGCGACGGTGATCGTCACGCTGATCCTCTTCGGCCGGCTGCT
>DASUPM010000486.1:0-2713 GCA_036281095.1 Pseudorhizobium sp. | reverse complement strand
CGGACGTGGACGACGAAGGCGTCGCCGCCTGGCTGATCCCATCCCCGAAAATCCTCGCATGCAGCTCCCGCTCCGAGGCCATGGTATAGAGGCCCAGAATGCGGTTTCCGATCTCCGTGAGGGCGGCGCTTCGTTCGGCCTGGAGCGCTACTCCATCATAGGAGCTAAGCTGTTCGGCGCATTCCCGCAGGACATCGCCCAGTTCGGCGTTGAAATCGAGGCGGGCGAGATGGACGCCGGTCTGTTCTTCCGCCGTCTCGCTCTGAGCCGCCAGGTTTACCAGCCCTTCCTCCATTTTTCCCGCCGCGTCGCGGAGAGAGGCGAGAGCGCCGGCAAGACGGGCATCAAGGGACTTTTCGGCCGCGTCAGCCTGCGTCGTCTGCAGATGATCGGCCGTCTTCTCCAGCGTCTGCAGGGCAATAAGGATCTTTTCGGCGGTTTCATCCAGTTGCGCCGCAAAATTCCGCAGCTCGGCCGCCACCACATTGATCGCCTTGCCTTCCTCGCCGACGCGGCTGCACCGGAGGTTGGTGTTGAGCGCCATGTAGTGAATATCGGTCCTGACAAGCTGCACGACGCCGATGCCGGCGACAAGATCCGCAACGGTCGCCGCGATGGCCCGGCTCAGTCCGCCCGCTTCGTTCGCGACCGCCTCGACCTCACGAACGGCGTTACGCGCGCCGGCGACCGCCATCTCCAGCTGGCGTAGAACGCTGCCATTCTCTTCGCCGCCGCCCCCGGTCATCAGCCGGCGCAGCGTACCGATCTCCTCGAGGTCCGATCGGAAGCTCGCCACCGTCGCCACGATCTTCTCCGTCTCCCGAGCAAAGTCGCTCGTGGATTGGTCGAGCTGGAGCGATACCAGCCCGCGCACGGCGTTTTCGAGTTGAGCCGCCTCTTCCTTCCCAAGGCCAGCATCGGCAAGCGCAGTCTCCATCAGACCGATGGCTGCCTGGCAATGCTCGATCCGCTGCCGCGTCGCGTCGCCGATCTGCATGGCGGACAAGGTCGAGCCCAGCTTCGTCTGGATGCGCGCCGCGACGGCCTTCACGCTCGTTGCATGGGCAGCGAGCTGCCGGCGGTGATTGGAAATCCGGCCGACTCCATCCGCGAGCCCGGACACGATTTCGGGAATGGAACTCCGGTACCCTTCGAGGATGGATTCACCCTTGGCGATGACCGGACCAAGTCCGCCGCCCAGTTGATCCAGCTTCCGGGAGAGGTCGTCGACCTGGCGCCTGCCATCCTGGATGCGCTGCAGGATCTCCTCCGCAAATCCTCCGAATTCCGGAATGCCGGCTCCGGTGATCTTGGCGGTGACGGCGAAAGTACGGAGATAGCGCAGCGTCTCCTGCATTTGCCCGATCTGGGGCCGCAGGTTCTGCTCTGCACCCAGGATTGCCCGAAAGCTGACCTGACGCGACGCTTCGAGATCTATCAGACCGGCCAACCGATCGATTGTGCCTTCAAGATCCGCCGTGGTCTGTTCTGCCGTGTCGGCATCGAGCGACCCTGTCAGGGCGTCGAGCGACTGCACCAGCGCGTTCAGCACATCCAGAATTGCCAGGACCGCATTGCCGCCTTCGAGAAACCTCGTCTCGATCCGCTCGCGCGCTGTCTCCAGGTTCCGGACGAGGGAACCGAAATCCCTATCCGCACCGTCCCCCAGCGACATGTCATATGCAGTAGCTGCCACTTTCCCTCACCCGGCAGCATGTCGCCGCCATAAACCCAGAATTCGGCGATAGTTCGCCTGTCCGGCCATGGATCAGAACCAGATGACGCGACTCTGCTCCATAGCTGGGCAGCAGTCTTGACCCGCGAAGGTTAACTGCTCCGGAATCGGCCGCAGCGACCGTATCTGGTGGTTAACAACTTGCGCGTCCGCCAGTGCGAAATACAGCTTGTGATTATTTCCTCACAAAAATTCGGCCCACCAAATTAGCGATCTCTTAACGATGAAAGCTGACTGTTGCGAAAGAATTTTCATGACGCCGAACAAGGCGATGGGAAGCCCATAATGCCTTCTTCGAGGCCCACGACAGACCACCTCTCGCTTCCGGACAATCTCACCGTTCGCACGGCAAGCGAGATAAAGGATCTCCTCCTTCTTTCGCTCGCGGAACGCCCCTCCACCACGCTCGATGTTCCCGATCAGGCCTCCATCGACTTGAGCTTCATACAGATCATCGAGGGATCACGGCTGCAGTCTGCCCAGGCCGGCACGGTCCTTGCGCTTTCGAAGCCCGCCGATGGCGCGCTGCTGACGGTTCTCGATCGCGGCGGTTTCCTCGAGGCTATGTCCGCGGACGATAAACAGTTTTGGCTCCACGAAGGAGAGACGCAGTGACCGCCAGCATTCTGACAGTAGACGATTCCGCCAGCATCCGGCTGACCACCCGCGTGGCACTGACCAATGCAGGTTACAGCGTCACGGAAGCGGTGGACGGGCAGGACGGACTGGCAAAGCTGAATTCCGGGCAGTTCGACATGATCGTGACCGATCTCAACATGCCCAACATGGACGGGCTGACGATGATCCGCGAGCTTCGCAAGCTCCCGGCACACATGGGCGTTCCGGTGATCTTCCTGACGACCGAATCCGATGCGGAGATCAAGCAGCAGGCGAAGGCCGCCGGCGCCACCGGCTGGCTGACCAAGCCGTTCGATCCCGAGAGCCTGGTCAAGATTGCCCGCAAGGTTCTCGGCCGAT
>DASUPM010000485.1:0-6002 GCA_036281095.1 Pseudorhizobium sp. | reverse complement strand
CGATCCGTCCGAACAGGCGTTCCGCCGAGCCGACTTCGCTGAACTCGGCTTCACCGAAGCCCTCATCTGGAGCTGACTATGCTGTACTTCGTCCTCAAATCCCTGCACATCATCTCGGACATCGTCTTCATCGGCGGTATGCTGGTGAACGCCTTCGTCATCGGCATGGTGCCGGCGGCGATCCGCACGGGCGTCATCTCCGCGCTTCGTCCCTACGACCGGCGGGTGACGACGACCGCGCTCGGCGGGGCCTGGCTTTTCGGTCTGATCCTGGCGGTGTGGTACGGCTGGTATTCGACCGGCTGGTTCGGCGTCAAGTTCCTGATCGTCGTCCTGCTCTCGGCCCTGCACGGAATGCAGAGCGGCTGGCTGCGCCGCATGGAAGCCGATCCGCATCTCGATCCGCCTGCCTTTGTCCGCTACGGCTTGCCGATCGTGCTGGTGTCCGTGGTGATCGTCGTGCTGCTCGCCGTCGTCAAGCCGTTCTGACCCAAGCTCCTCCCGACTCGATGCGGGTTGAGGTGCCATCCGGCTTCCTCTATTGCTTGATCGCCAGAGAGAGCAGGAGGACGGGATGGCGAAGGTTGCATTCATCGGTTTGGGCGTCATGGGTTTCCCGATGGCGGGGCATCTGAGGCAAAAGGGCGGCCACGACGTCACCGTCTACAACCGCACTGCCGCGAAGGCCGACGAATGGCTAAGGAAGTTCGGCGGCGCATCGGCGGCGACGCCGGCAGACGCCGCAAAGGACGCCGATTTCGTCTTCACCTGCGTCGGCAATGACGACGACCTGCGCTCGGTCACGCTTGGCGACACGGGGGCGATCGCCGGCATGAAATCCGGGGCCGTGCTGATCGACAACACCACCGCCAGCGCAGAAGTCGCCCGCGAACTCTACGAGGCCGCAAAGGCCAAGGGGGTCGATTTCATCGACGCCCCCGTCTCCGGCGGCCAGGCCGGCGCGGAAAACGGGGTACTGACCGTGATGTGCGGCGGCGACGCGGCGGTCTTCGACAAGGCGAAGCCGGTGATCGATGCCTATGCCCGCATGGTGGGACTGATGGGACCGGTCGGGGCGGGCCAGCTTACCAAGATGATCAACCAGATCTGCATCGCGGGCCTCGTCCAAGGCCTGGCCGAGGGAATCCATTTTGGCAAGAAAGCCGGATTGGACATTGAAAAGGTTGTGGAAGTCATCTCCAAGGGTGCCGCCGGCTCATGGCAGATGGAAAACCGCCACAAGACCATGAACGAGAACCGCTACGACTTCGGCTTCGCCGTCGATTGGATGCGCAAGGATCTCGGCATCGTGCTGGCGGAGGCCCGCCGCAATGGGGCGAAGCTGCCGGTGACGGCTCTTGTCGACCAGTTCTACGGCGACGTCCAGACCATGGGCGGCAACCGATGGGATACGTCCTCCCTGCTTGCGCGTCTGGAAAAGTAGCCCCTTAGCCCGGCTACCAGCGCACCAGCTTAGTCGGGTTCCAGCCCTTCTGTGCGAACAGCGGCACGTATTCCGGCGGCACGAAGAGACGATCCTCCGCATTCGCAACGAGGGGATAGCCTTCCGGCGGCAGCAGCGCCGGGTCGTCGTCCTCGGCTGCGAGGTCGATCACCCAGCGCGAGGGCAGCTTGCGGTCGCCCAGCATGCGCAGCTCGAACGCCGGGATCTTCAACGGGTCAGCGGGATCGTAGATTCCAAGACCTGCCGCCCGCGCATCTCTGGCGTCGCTTCGTGCCCGGCCGAGCGAGCCCTGCCTTGCCATGCGCCGCAGGAGCTTCGGCGGCAGCGCCGCGTCCGTCACGCTCGGCTGTCCGCGGAACGGATCGACGTTCGGCCAGATGAAGAACGGCGTTGCCATCCCCAAGGCGATCTGGCGCTCGTTGTAGAGCCGCGGCCGGCGGTCGGCATCCTCCTCGTCGGTGTTGACGAAGGCAAGCAGCCTGCCATAGCTGTCGAATACCTCATGGGAAAGTGCGACGAAGAGCCGGACCGGCTCGTCCGCGGGATGGCCAAGCGTTTCCCGATCGCCCTCGATCATGTCGATCAGGGCTTGCCGTCCGGCTGCGGCATGCCGCGCATGATTGGCGGCGGCATCGGGACCGTAACGGCCCGAAAGGCTCTGGCGCACCAGTTCATGCAGGCCGCCGTCGGGAAAGTCCGGCCAGGCGCCCGGAGCGAAGGGGTCGGTGAGGTAGACCTCCCACAGCGGAGCCGCGATCTTCTGGCTGCCCTTGAAGCTCATCGGAGAGATCGGCACGCGATAGGCGACTTCGGCGGTATCGCAGCCGAGGAAACGCATAGGCTGCCGGTCGGCGAACTCGCCGCCGAGCCCGTCGCCGTCGTAGACCCGTTTCGATACCTCGCCGGAAAGCGTCGGATGGCTTCGGAAGAAAAGCGTCCGGCCGCCCTTCTTGACCGGTTCGATCAGGCTCATCCGCACCTCCCTCCACGGCTTTACGCCGGCGGGATGGTAAGTGCGATTTGTGACAATCTCAATTCACGCCGCGATCCACCGGCTCAGAGATGCCTTGGACCTCAGTCCTCGCCGGCCTTCTGGTTGTCGAGGACCATGTAGTCGAGCGGCAGCTGGGTCGTGTACTTGATCTGCTCCATCGCAAAGGCCGAGGAGACGTCGCGGATCTCGATCTTGGCAATCAGCCGCTTGTAGAAGGCATCGTAAGCCGCAATGTCCGGCACGACCACGCGCAGAAGATAGTCCACGTCGCCGCTCATTCGGTAGAATTCGACCACTTCGGGGAACTCCACCACCACCTCCGAGAAGCGCTTCAACCACTCGATGGAGTGGCTCGCGGTGCGGATGGAGACGAAAACCGTCACCTTCGTGTTGACCTTGACGGGGTCGAGCAGCGCCACCCGGCGGCGGATCACGCCCTCCTCCTCCATCCTCTGGATCCGGCGCCAGCACGGCGTCGTCGACAGCCCGACCTTCTTGGCGAGATCGGCCACGGCGAGCGTGGAGTCTTCCTGGAGGATACGGAGGATTTTACGGTCGAGACGATCCATCAGACGGCCTTTCGAAATGATATTCTCCAACATAGCCGGTTCTGACACAAAAGCGCGTATTTTGTTTTAACGGGCCAGATTATCAACATGCTGCTTCAGAAGCGGGAGGACGTCGTCCTCGAACCACGGATTGCGCTTCAGCCACGCCGTGTTCCGCCAGCTTGGATGCGGCAGCGGCAGCACCCGGGGGCCCTGATTTGCGAGAAGATACTCCCGCCAGTTCCTCACCGTCTCCGTCATGCTCGTGCGCCGGCGGGCGCCGAGATGCCAGGCCTGCGCATACTGGCCGATAGCCAGCACCAGTTCGATCTGCGGCATCGCCTCCATGATCGGCCGGCGCCACAGCGGCGCGCATTCGCGCCGTGGCGGAAGATCGCTGCCGTTCGCATCATAGCCCGGAAAGCAGAAGCCCATGGGCACGATCGCGAAACGATCGGGATCGTAGAATTCTTCCCGGCTGACGCCCAGCCAGTTGCGGAGCCGGTCGCCGGACGCGTCGTTGAACGGCAATCCGCTCTCGTGCACGCGAAGCCCCGGCGCCTGGCCCGCGATCAGGATCCTTGCCTTGCGCGAGAGGACGGCCACCGGACGAGGATCGTGCGGCAGACAGTCGGCGGGCCCGCGGGCCGGCGCGTCGAGGCACAGCCGACAGCAGGCAATCGCCTCCCGAAGATCTTCCAGCCCGTCGCCCTGCCCTTCCTGCAGAGCCGCGTCCGCCGCCTGAGGCATCGCTACCAGCCCAACAACCCCTTCAACCATGCAACAATCCCCTCCGCTGCATCGTCCATCATCCCGTGGCGCACCCGCCAGTCGCGCGGTCGTTCGAAGGCTCCGGCCCACAGTCCCAGCCCTTCTTCCCGGGCCCGGCCTTCCTCCGCGGCATAGTCCCCGGAAGCGACCGCAAGCCCGAGGCGGACCATCTCGGCATTGATGTCGAGGCTGCCGTCGCGGCAACGCACGAGAAGCCTCTCGTAGCGGTCGCGCGATGACCCGCTGCACACCACCGAGACGGCGGAAGTAAGGCGTTCGATCGCCTTCCGGGCCTCTTCACCGCACCGCCAGTCCCGACCGCCCTTGTCCTGGCAGACCTGCCGGACCTCCGGCGCGTCATATCCCGCGAGCCTCAACCGCTCCGCGCCCACCGCCAGCGTGTCGCCATCGATCGCGACGAACGGGCCATCGAGGCGCACGGCGGCGATATCCTCCAGCTTCGCGGCAATGAGCGAGCCGAGGAAGATGAAGGCGAGCAGCAGGCCCGCATTGCGCAGTCTGCGCGCGATGGATGTCACGATCCGGCCTCAATCGAAAACAGAAGCTTCAGAAAAATGGCAAACAAATCCTTGCCCGGCAGCATCTTCTTAAGGTTTCGACACTAGGGTCACAACCATTGGGGACCTTGATCCAGTGGTTATGAGTACCGGCGTCAGCACCTCGACGGACAAGAACATCGTCGATCTGTCACGAAACAGCCGAAACAGGGCCGTTTCGAAGACGGTTCGCGCAACCCGTGAGCGTCTCCAGTCCACCGGCAACAGCGCGACGGTCTTCGACAGGGACGTGCTTGCGCTCCATGTCGGCGCCGTCCTCCAGAGCGCTCTGGTGACTCCGCTTTTCGTTGCAGTCGTTGCCGCGATCGGCCTCTATCTCAACCCCGCCGCCAACCTCCTGGGCTGGGCCCTGCTCGCTCTCAGCGTCCACGCGATCAACGTGCTTGCCGCCCGCCGCGCCAGCCGCATCGAATTCACCGCGCTCAACACCAGGCGCTGGCGCCTGCGCCTCCTGGCCGGCCAGATCCTGGTCGGCTGCAGTTGGGCTGTCTTCTCGCTGCAAAGCTGCTCCGCCTGCACCGGAGACACCTTCTATTTCTACAAGGGCGCCGTGCTCCTCGTGGCGATCTCCATCAGTGCCATGGGCGGGGTGATGCTGCGCCAGGGCGTGTTGATCGGCTTCATCCCGCTGGTCCTCACCCTGCTGGTCTCCGCCGCGCTCTCCCGGCACATGCTGGACATCGGCCTCACGGCCATGGCGTCCATCACGGTCGTCTTCTTCCACTATATCGCCGACCGGCAATATCGCTCCAACCTCACGCTGATGTCCTACCAGTCGGAAAAGGACGACCTCATCGCGGAACTCGAGGTGGCCAACTCCATGTCGGACGAAGCCCGCCGACGCGCGGAAGAGGCAAACCTCGCGAAATCGCGCTTCCTCGCCTCGATGTCGCACGAGTTGCGCACGCCGCTCAACGCCATCCTCGGCTTTTCGGAGGTCATGAACGCGGAAGTGCTCGGACCGCTCGCCAACCCGACCTACCGCGAGTATGCGGGCGACATCCACCGCTCGGGCCAGCATCTGCTCGATCTCATCAACGAAATCCTCGACCTTTCGCGGATCGAGGCGGGACGATACGACCTCAACGAGGACGCGCTGTCTCTCCTGGAGATCGCCGAGGACTGCATCGGCATGGTCCAGCTTCGCGCCAGCGGCAAGAGCATCAGCATCCACCAGCAGTTCGAGCCGAGCCTGCCGCAGATCTGGGCCGACGAGAAGGCGATACGGCAGGTGGTCCTCAACCTGCTTTCCAACGCGGTCAAATTCACGCCGCAGGGCGGCGAGATCACCGTCAAGGTCGGCTGGACGGCGGGCGGCGGCCAGTATGTCGCCATCAACGACAACGGACCGGGAATTCCCGAGGAGGAGATCCCCATCGTGCTCTCCGCCTTCGGTCAGGGATCGATCGCCATCAAGAGCGCCGAACAAGGCACGGGCCTCGGCCTTCCCATCGTCCAGGCCATCCTTGCAAAGCACGACGGCCGCTTCGTGCTGCGTTCCAAGCTGCGTGAAGGTACCGAAGCGATCGCGATCCTGCCGGCGACCCGGGTCCTCCAGAGCCTTCCCGCCGTCGAAGAGGCCGCTCCGGTCGAACGGCGGCGCAGGACGTTCGCGTAAACCGCTAACGCACCAGCCTCTTGAACTG
>DASUPM010000484.1:0-4726 GCA_036281095.1 Pseudorhizobium sp. | reverse complement strand
GAACTTCTTGCGAAGGTTTCCGAGCCGCTTGTCGATACCGGCAGTCAGGTCCTTGACCGAAGCCAGATGCGCCGCAATCTCCGTGCGGTTGGCGTCCCGCTGCTGCTTGATTGCCCACAGCGCCTCGGTTCTTTCCCGCATGGCCGGCGCGAGCTTCGTCACGACGTCGATGCGCTGTCGGTCGGCCTCGGTGATCAGCAGACTCTGCAGCGCGGCCACCCCCTCTTCCTGGCGATCGATCGCCTGCTTCAGGGCCGCCAGCGTCGCATCCTCCGGCCGCTCGGCAAAATCCTGCAGCGCCGACTGGAGATGCTCGAAATCGCCGATGTTCTCGATCGTCGCGCGCGTCACGGTCATGTGGCCGTTGAGCATGTTCGACGTGTAGTAGCCGGCAAGGCCGACGCCGGCGATCAGGAGCACGAGAGGAACGACGAAAAGCAGAACCTTGGTCACGATCCTGCGGCTCTGAAGAAGGCGATCGATGAAGGACATGGGTGCTTTTCTCTAGGCGACCGATTCTGCCGGGAACATTGGCAGACGGCTGCGTGGGCTCCCGCATCATGCCGGATCAGCTTGCACAGTCCGCCATATGGATTGAACAAAAGTTAATCCGGCAACCTCGGCGCGATCTGCGGGCCGGAACGGCATGAAAGAGCGCCTGTACCCACGGGTACCGCCCACGCGACAACTGGTCTGGCCGCTCCGTAGGCGATGCAGTAGAACATCGCGCTGCAGTGGGAAGGAATCATCGATGGCATCCTCCGAAAATTCCAGGGGCGCGCTCTTCATGTCGCTGGCCATGGCTGCCTTCACCTGTAACGACGCCTTGGTGAAATCCGTCACCGGCTCGCTCAGCGTCGCCCAGATCATCACGGTGCGCGGCATCATGACGACGGTGCTGATCTACGCGGTCGCGCGCCATATGGGTGCGCTGCGGCCGCTGTCCGTCCTGATGCAACCGCCGATCCTGATCAGGACGTTCTTCGAACTCGGCGCGACCCTGACCTTCATCAGTGCGCTCGGCCGCATCGACTTCGCCAACGTCTCCTCCATCATGCAGTCGCTGCCGCTTGCGGTAACCCTCGGCGCGGCGCTCTTCCTCGGAGAACCGGTAGGCTGGCGACGCTGGAGCGCCATCGCGGTCGGCTTCTGCGGGGTCCTGATCATCCTGCGGCCGACAAGCGATGGCTTCGCTGCTCCTTCGCTTCTGCTTCTGGCTGCCGTCTTCTTCACGTCCGGCCGCGATCTCGCCACGCGCCGCATCGTCTCGGACGTGCCGTCGCTCACCATCTCGCTGTTCACGGCAGCAGCCAATACGGTCGTCGGCGCCCTGCTGATCGTGCCCATGGGCGGCTGGCAGCCCCTGACCGCCGCAAACTTCCTGCCTCTGACCATCGCTGCCCTCCTCGTTTTCGCCGGCTATCAGGCCGTCATCATGTCGATGAGGACGGGAGAAATCTCCTTCGTGGCACCCTTCCGCTACACGGGCCTGATCTGGGGACTGGTTCTTGGCGTCGTCTTTTTCGGCGAACGTCCCGATCTTCCGGTTTTCGTCGGAGCGGCCGTCATCATCGGTTCGGGCCTCTACAGCTTCTACCGCGAGAGCAAGCGCCGGCGGCCGACCGCAGCGGAGGCAGGTCCCGTTCCGCCGATGGCGAAGTGAACATGGCGACCGCAGGAGTGGCAGAACCGATATCATGAACCGTACCCGCTTCCTCGACCGCGGCACGCCGCCTCACATCGCCACACTGGTCCTCGCGGCCGGGCTCGCCGCCATGTCGATGAACATCTTCCTGCCCTCTCTCGCCTCGATGGCGGAGCATTTCGAAACCAGCTACGCCGTGATGCAGTTCGCCGTCTCCGGCTACCTCGCCGGAACCGCGGTCATCCAGATCGCCATCGGCCCGCTGTCGGATCTCTTCGGCCGCCGCCCGGTGATGCTCGGCGGCGTCGTGCTGCTCCTTCTCGGCACCGTCATCTGCATGCTCGCCCCGAACATCGAGGTCTTCATGATCGGCCGCATGTTGCAGACCGGCGTCGTCGCCGGCATCGTCCTTTCGCGTGCGGTCGTGCGCGACATGGTGCCGATGGACGAGGCCGCCTCGATGATCGGCTATGTCACGATGGGCATGTCGCTCGTGCCGATGATCGCGCCGACGCTCGGCGGCGTTCTCGACGACCTTTTCGGCTGGCAGGCCAGTTTTTTCGCCCTCCTCCTGTCCGGCTTCCTGGTTCTCCTTCTCGTCTGGCGGGATCTCGGGGAGACGAACAGGGCGCAATCGGCAAGCTTCGGGGAACAGTTCCGCAGTTGGCCGCAACTGCTGCGGTCGCGCCGCTTCTGGGGCTACACGCTGACCGCAACCTTTTCCTCCGGCGCATTCTTCAGCTTCCTCGGCGGAGCGCCATTCGTCGGCAGCATCATCTTCAAGCTGTCCCCCTCGGAGCTCGGGTTCTATTTCTTCACCATGGCCGCCGGATACATGCTCGGCAACTACTGCTCCGGCCGCTATGCGCGCCGATTCGGCATCGGGCCGATGATGCTCTCCGGCAATGTCGCCAACGCGGTCGGACTGGCCCTGGCCTTCCTGCTGCTCTTTTGGGACATCGGCCATCCCTTCGCCTTCTTCGGCCCCCTGTCGCTGATCGGCGTCGGCAACGGTCTCACATTGCCCAGCGCCAACGCCGGGATGGTCAGCGTCCGGCCACATCTCGCCGGCTCGGCCTCCGGCCTCGGCGGGGCGATCACCCTCGGCGGCGGCGCCGGCCTTTCGGTTGTCGCAGGCGCCGTTCTCACCCCTGGAAGCGGCACCCTGCCGCTTCTGCTCGTCATGGCAGGGACGGTCCTGCTGGCGCTCGCCGCGACCGAATATGTCCGCTGGATCGATCGCCGCAAGGGTCCCGCCGATCAAGAGGCACGGCCGTGAGCCCGCTGCCGCCCCCGGGCATCATTCTTGCCGGCGGCAGATCCAGTCGCATGGGATCGGACAAGCTCCTGCTTCCGTTCGGCTCCGGCACGCTCCTGTCGCATATCGCCGGACGTCTTGCTCCGCAGGTCTCCGGCATCGCCGTCAACGCCCCTCCCTCCCTGCCGCTCCCCGAAACTTTCCGGCGCGTGCCCGACACCCTGCCCGAGCGGCCGGGACCGCTTGCGGGCGTTCTGGCCGGCCTTCGCGATCTTGCCGGGCGGCAGCCGGAAGAGACGCACCTGCTGACGGTCCCGTCGGATGCGCCCTTCTTCCCCGCAGATCTGGCGCTGCGGCTTCAGGCGGCGCTGCCTGATCCGGATTGCATCGCCATCGCTATCTCCGCGGGCAGGCTCCATCCGGTCTTCGGCCTCTGGCCGGTCGCCCTCGCCGATGAACTCGAAGCCTGGCTGGGGGACCCTGCGAACCGCCGGATGGCAGATTTCGTCGAGCATCACCGGGTGGTGACGGTCGAGTGGCTACCGGCATCGACACCGCTCGGGACGGTCGATCCCTTCATGAACCTCAACACGCCGGCCGATCTGGCGGAGGCACGCCGCCTTCTGGAGGTTGTGCCATGACCGAACCCCGCGTCTTCGGCATTGCCGGCTGGAAGAATTCGGGAAAGACGGGTCTCGCGGTCCGGCTGGTCGCAGAGTTTACCCGCCGCGGCTACCGCATCTCCACCGTCAAGCACGCCCACCACGACTTCGACATCGACAAGGTCGGCGCCGACAGCTACCGGCACCGCGAGGCGGGCGCGCATGAGGTAGCGCTGGTATCGGGCACCCGTTTTGCCATCATGCATGAATTGCGAACCGAGCCGGAGCCGAGCCTGGAAGATATCCTCGCCCGCCTCGCGCCCTGCGATCTGGTGCTGATCGAGGGCTATAAGCGGGAGCCGGTCCCGAAGATCGAGGCACGAAGGCTGGAGGCGAAGAGCCGCGAACCGCTGGCTCCTTCCGATCCCCATATCGCAGCCATTGCTGCGGATCACCCGATCGAAAATCCCGGCCTGCCCGTCTTCGACCTCGACGACACCCTTGCGATCGCCGACTTCATCGCCGCCCTCACCGGACTACCGCCCAAATAGATGAAGCCGCCGGATCGCTCCGGCGGCTTCTCGTTCAAAGGGTCCGGTTTCCACTACTGATTGGAAGCGACCGGCTTCACCAGTGGCGTGATGCGCCGGATGGTGACGCGGCGGTTCTCCTGCTCCGCTCCTTCCGTGCGGATTTTCAGGTAGCGCTCGCCATAGCCCTGCGTGGTCAGGTTCTCGGGCGGGATACCGAAGGCATCCGCCAGCACGACCGCAACCGATTCCGCCCGCTCGTCTGACAGGATCAGATTGTCCTCGTCGGAGCCGACCGCGTCGGTATGACCTTCGATCAGGAAGGTTTCAGCCGGATTTTCCTCCAGGATCTTGTTCATCGCCTCCGCGACCTGGCGCAGCGAACTGGCCTCGTTCATCGGAATTTCGGCGCTGCCGGTGGCGAACTTGATCGTGTCGAGGTCGATACGACGCGCCTTGTCGCGGACGCGTGCCGAGTAAAGCACTTCGTCGATGGAGTAGACCCGCTCCACGCGCTCGACCGGCGGCTGCGAGAGGAACTCGTAGTAATCGCGGTCGGGATCGCTCGACGTGTCGATGATGTACTCGTCGAGCGGCACCGTCAGCCGCATCGGCGGCAGGTCGGCGGCAGGGTCACGCCATACGTATTCGCCCTCGTCGTAAAGTTCGGGAGCGTAGTAAAGGACGTATT
>DASUPM010000483.1:0-4559 GCA_036281095.1 Pseudorhizobium sp. | reverse complement strand
AGGAACTCAAGAAGGCTGAAGGCGAAGCCGCCGAATAAGGCCTTCTTCCTTCCGAGACATCGAGGCGCGGAAGCTCTTCCGCGCCTTTTGTTTATCTGCCGTTACGAGACGAACCCACGAGACGAACCATGAGCCGAGACGCCCTGAAGACCCTCTTCCATCCCTTCGCAACCGACGCCGTGCCGATGCCGGCCGCGGGCGAACGGATCCTGTTTCTCGGTGCGGAAGGCGGCAATGCGCTGCCGGAGGGTTTTGACGCCGAGATCGTCCCCGTGCAGCCGTTCCGCCCGCTGTTCCGCACACTGCCGCAGGGTGCAATTCCGGAGCCGGAGGGTGAGGACTACGACGGCGCTCTGGTTCTCTGCGGCAAGCACCGCGGCGAGAACGAGAACCGCGTCGCCGAGGCTCTGAGGCGCGTCAAGGCGGGCGGCATGATCGTCGTCGCCGGCGGCAAGGAAGACGGCATCCAGCCGCTTCGCAACACGCTGCTCAAGCTTGCGATCCCGCTGGACTACGCGCCGAAATACCACGGCGTGGCGATCTGGTTCGCCCGGCCCGCGGAGGCGGACGATGCCATGCGGGCGCTGAGAAAGCTCCCTGTTACCGTGGAAGGCCGCTTCCAGGCGGCACCCGGCATGTTTTCCCATGATCGCATCGACGCCGGCTCGGAACTCCTCGCAAGCCGCCTGCCGACGGATTTCGACGGCAACGCGGCGGATTTCGGTGCCGGCTGGGGCTATCTCTCGGCAATGCTGGCGGAACGCTCGCCGCGGGTGAACCGTATCGATCTGTTCGAGGCGGACTATCGTGCGCTCGAGTTCGCGAAGGCGAACATCGCCCTCAATTGCCCCGATCTCACCGCGCGCTTCTTCTGGCAGGATCTCGGCAGCGAACCGGTCAGGGAGAAATACGACCTGGTCATCATGAACCCGCCCTTCCACGAGGCGCAGGCCGCCGATCCGGAACTGGGCAGGGCGATGATCCGTGCCGCTGCCTCTGCACTGACGAGCGGCGGGCGGCTGATGCTCGTCGCCAACCGCGGCCTGCCCTACGAACCCGTGCTGAAGGAGGCATTCAGGGATATGGGAGAGACATGCCGCAACGCCCGCTTCAAGGTGCTTTGGGCGAAGAAATAGCCTATGCCGCTTCGATTTCCTTGCGGGCAGCGCTCGCGAGGAAAGCGGAGCGGGTGAGGCCGCGTTCTCTGGCTGTGGCGTCGATCGCGTCCAGCATTCCCTTCTCGAAGGTCACATTTGCTCGTACGACGCGCGTATCGTCTTCGATCAGCGGAACACGAATGAGAAAGGCGCCTTTGGAAAGCTCCTGCCGGACATCTTCGCGTGCGAGAACGTCTTCGTAAGAGGCCGGCGCGGGAACAGATGCGTCTTCCATCCACAGCCTCAGTGCTTCGATCGCATTCATCAGCAGATCTTCTTCGACATCGGCAGCCGAGAAGACGGATGGCAGATCCGGAAAACTGACGCCGAATGCGCTGTCGCTGTCCTTGTGGACGATGGCGATGAAGTGTTTCATCCCGTCCTGCACCTCTCATATCCATCCGGCCTGCTTGGCTATCGCAAGGGCAGTGCCGACCGGCAGATCCTTCTTGGGATGAGGAACGATAATCGTATGCGTTCCCCGCCGCAGCTTATGGTGAGAGCCTTTGACGGATACCAAGACATAGCCTTCGCGCTTCAGCCTCGTGATGATCTTCTGGCTGTTGCGTTCCATGGAGGGCTCACCGCTGCAGGTTTACAGATAGAGAAAAACCTCGACGGAAACAAGATGCGCATTTTGATGCGCATTAGTTGAGTTCGGCTTACTCCACGTCGGCCTTGCGCAGGCGGTCGAGTGTCGGCAGCGATGTGATGTTGTAGCCGGCATCGACATAATGGATCTCTCCGGTCACGCCCCGCGACAGATCCGAGAGAAGGTAAAGCGCCGAGCCGCCGATATCCTCGATCGTGGCCGTGCGGCGCAGTGGTGCATTCTTCTGATTCCAGGAATACATCGCCCGGGCATCCGAAATTCCGGCACCGGCGAGCGTCCGCACCGGGCCTGCCGAGATGGCGTTCACACGGATGTCCTGCGGGCCGTAATCGGCCGCCAGATAGCGCACGGATGCCTCAAGCGCCGCCTTGGCCACGCCCATGACGTTATAGTTCGGAATGACCCGCGTAGAGCCGCCGTAAGTGAGCGTCAGCATGGAGCCGCCTTCGGTCATCAGGTCGGCCGCGCGCTTGGCGATTTCCGTGAACGAGAAGCATGAGATGACCATCGTGCGCGAGAAGTTCTCCCGCGACGTGTTGGCGTAGAGGCCCTTCAGCTCGTTCTTGTCGGAGAAGCCGATGGCATGCACGATGAAGTCGAGCTTGCCCCACCGTTCGCGGATAGCGTCAAAGGCCGCATCCACGGTCGCGAGATCCTCAACGTCGCAGGGGAGCAGGAAGTCCGATCCCAACTCGGCCGCCAAGGGCTTTACCCGCTTCCCCAGAGCATCGCCCTGATAGGTGAAGGCCAGTTCCGCGCCTTGTGCGGCGACCGTCTTGGCTATGCCCCAGGCGATGGAGTGATTGTTGGCGACCCCCATGATCAGGCCGCGCTTCCCCTGCATGATCCCCGTCATGAAACTTATCCGTTAAAGCGCTGGAAGACGAGCGTGGCGTTGGTGCCGCCGAACCCGAAGGAGTTGGATAGGATCGTGTCGATCCGTGCATCGTCGATGCGTTCGCGCACGATGGGAACGCCTTCGAACTCCGGATCCAGCGTCTGGATGTGGGCGCTCTCCCCGATGAACTTTTCCTGCATCATCAGGAGCCCGTAGATGGATTCCTGAACGCCGGCAGCGCCAAGCGAGTGGCCGGTAAGCGACTTCGTCGACTGGACGTGCGGAATCTTGTCCCCGAAGACTTCCCGGATCGCACCGATTTCCTTGCTGTCGCCGACCGGCGTCGAGGTGCCGTGGGTATTGATGTAGTCGATATCGCCCTTGACGGTCGAAAGAGCCTGCCGCATGCAGCGGATGGCGCCCTCGCCGGAGGGAGCGACCATATCGTATCCGTCGGAGGTCGCGCCGTAGCCTGCGATTTCCGCATAGATCTTGGCGCCGCGCGCCCTGGCGTGCTCCAGTTCCTCAAGGACGAGGACACCGGCGCCGCCGGCGATGACGAAGCCGTCGCGGTCGACGTCATACGCGCGCGACGCCGTTGCCGGCGTGTCGTTGTACTTGGTCGACATGGCCCCCATCGCGTCGAAGAGATTCGACATGGTCCAGTCGAGGTCCTCGTGGCCGCCTGCGAACATCATGTCCTGCTTGCCCCACTGGATCATTTCCGCCGCGTTGCCGATGCAGTGGGCGGAGGTCGAGCAGGCAGACGAGATGGAATAGTTCACGCCGTGTATCTTGAACCAGGTGGCAAGCGTCGCCGAGGCTGTCGACGACATCGCCTTCGGCACGGCAAACGGGCCGATGCGCTTGGGGCTGTTGTTCTTGACGGTGATGTCCGCGGCTTCGATCAGGGTCCGGGTGGAGGGGCCGCCGGAACCCATGATGATGCCGGTGCGCTCGTTCTCGGCGTAGTCCTTTTCCTCCAGGCCGGAATCGGCGATCGCCTGCTTCATCGCCACGTGGTTCCACGCGCCGCCCTGGGAGAGGAAGCGCATCGCGCGGCGATCGACCAGATCGGTCGGGTCCAGGTCAGGCCGGCCCCAGACCTGGCAACGGAAGCCGTGGTCTGCGAAGTCCTGAGAAAAGGAGATGCCCGACTTCGCCTGACGTAGGGATTCGGTGACTTCGGAGGCATCGTTTCCGATCGAGGACACGATGCCGAGACCCGTGACAACAACCCGTCTCATCTTTCAGACCTTTTCTGCTTGTATTGCCTTGGCGTTTCACGCCGCAGGGGCTTTGTCCTTCGACAGGCCGACGCGCAGGTCGGTCGCCTGATAGATGGTCTCGCCGTCCGCCTTGACCCAGCCGTCGGCGATGCCGAGAACCAGACGTCCGCGCATGACGCGCTTGAAGTCGATTCCGTACTCCAGCAGCCTGGTATCGGGCCGGACCATCCCCTTGAACTTGACCTCACCGGTCGACAGCGCCATTCCGCGGCCTTCTTCGCCAAGCCAGCCGAGGTAGAAGCCGGTCAGCTGCCACATGCCGTCCAGGCCGAGGCAGCCCGGCATGATGGGGTTGCCCCGAAAGTGCACCGGGAAATACCAGTCGTCGGGGCGAACGTCGTATTCAGCGCGGATATAGCCCTTGTCGAACGTGCCGCCGGTTTCGGAGACATCGGTGATGCGATGGACCATCAGCATCGGCGGCAGCGGCAGCTGCGCATTGCCGGGACCGAACAGTTCGCCGCGTCCGCAGGCGAGGACTTCTTCGTAACTGAAACTCGACTGTCTTTCTGTCATTAACCTCAGGTTCCCCTCAAGCCGAACTCCGACCATTATTGCACATTCGGCCGAATTTGAAGCACAAGGATCGGCTTAGCGCTGTCGCCGATCCCGATTGAGGGTGACGATGGCCGTATTTCAAGTCCGCATATAGGAAGCTGTTA
>DASUPM010000482.1:0-5506 GCA_036281095.1 Pseudorhizobium sp. | reverse complement strand
GCGTAGAGTGCGGCCTTGGCGAGCTGGATGGCGCGCACGTCGTTCTGGATCACCGTTATCCGCTGTTTCCCATCATGCAGGAGGTAGGAGAAGGTGCGGCCGTTTTCGATGATGCGAGGATTGCGCGCCGCGAGCGAGCCGTCGATCACGCCGTCCTCGGAAATGATGCCCGTGAGATACATCTCCGCGACGACTTCGATGATCGCGGAGCCGCAGATGCCGGTGATGCCGACGCTCTCGGCGTCCTCCGCGAAGCCCGGTTCGTCCGACCACTTGTCGATGCCGATCACGCGGAACTTCGGCTCCAGCGTCGTGGGGTCGATGCGGACGCGTTCGATTGCGCCGGGGGCGGCGCGCTGACCGCTCGATATCTCGGCGCCTTCGAAGGCGGGGCCTGTCGGGGATGAGGCGGCGACGACGCGGGTGGAATTGCCCAGCACGATTTCCGCATTCGTACCGACATCGACGAGGAGCATCATCCTGTCCTGCCGGTGCGGACCTTCCGACAGCGTTGCGGCTGCGGCATCGGCTCCGACATGGCCGGCGATACAGGGCAAGAGATAGACCCGTGCGCCGTGATTGATGGCGAGGTCGATTTCCCGCGACCACGTATGGACGGCGCCGGAGACGGCGAGCGCGAACGGCGCCTGGCCCAGTTCCGTCGGATCGATGCCGAGGAACAGATGGTGCATGATCGGGTTGGCGACGAAAACGGCATCCAGGATGCTGTTCGGGTCGATATCGGCATCGGCGCATACCTTGGCCGTCAGGTCGTTGATCGCCTGGCGTACGGCCTTGGTCATCGCCTCGCGGCCGTCCGGGTTCATCATGACATAGGAGACCCGGCTCATCAGGTCTTCGCCGAAGCGTATCTGCGGGTTCTGTGCGCCCGAGGAGGCGACCACGCGGCCCGAGAGAAGCGAGACCAGGTGCAGGGCGATCGTCGTCGAGCCGATATCGCATGCAATCCCGTAGGCCTCGTTGTGGAGGCCGGGCCAGAGCGCGATGAGGTTGGGCCGTGATCCATCGAGATCGCGGTGGATGGCTGCAGTGACGCCCCAGTTGCCCTTGCGCAGGATTTTCTGCACGTCGGGCAACAGGTGCTGGGCGACCAGGATGTCCTTCCAGCCCCAGTCCTTTTCCAGCATCAGGTTGAGACGGTCGAGATCGCCGAGCGGCTTGTGCATATCCGGCTCGTCCACCTCGACATAGCAGAGCTGGATCGCAGGATTGCGGTCGAACAGGCGGTCGGTGGCCGCCTTGCGGATGACCTGGGCATTGACGACCGAATCCTGAGGCACGTCAACGACGAGGTCGCCGAGGATCTGCGCCGAACAAGAAAGCCTGCGCCCCTCCGGGATCGTGCGAACCTCCGCGTATCGCTTTTCCTTCGCGCCGACCGGGGAGATGTTGTCTGCCGAGGAGGTGATGCCATGCTTGGCGAACTGGCCTTCCTGTACCTCGATCTGGCAGCGTCCGCAGGTAGCGCGGCCGCCGCAAACGCTCTCGACATAGACTCCGAGCGAACGCGCGGCTTCCAGTACGGTCGTTCCGACGGGAAAACGGCCCCGTTTGCCGGAGGGCATGAAGAGGACGAGAGGATCCGGTTCCGGTTTTTCAGTCATCATGTCTCAGATCATTCCGTCACGGCACCCGCACCCACGCGCGCGGCCCGACCGCCGCGGCGCCCGCCGGCTGAGGCCGCGGCAGGGGCGGCGGCAGCTGCGACGCTCTCGGCCGGCTTGTAGTCGCGATAGGTCTTGATCCAGGTGTAGCAGTTCTCGTCGGTGCCGTTCAGCACATTGGCGGCGCGCACGGCCTCCATTTCCTGCGGGCGGCAAGGATTCATGATCGCCGAGGTCATGCCGGCCCCGATCACCATGGGAATGAAGCCGGCATTGATGCCGTGGCGGTGCGGCAGGCCGAAGGAGATGTTGGAGAGGCCGCAGGTGGTGTTGACCTTCAACTCCTCGCGAAGGCGGCGCAGAAGCGCGAACACCTGCAAGCCGGCCGTGCCCATGGCGCCGATCGGCATGACGAGTGGATCCACGACGATGTCGTGCGGTTTGATCCCGTAATCCGCGGCCCGCTCGACGATTTTCTTTGCGACCGCGAAGCGGACATCCGGGTCCTGCGAGATGCCGGTCTCGTCGTTCGAGATTGCAACGACGGGTACGTCGTATTTCCTGCAGAGCGGCAGGATGGCCTCCAGCTTTTCCTCTTCGCCGGTGACTGAGTTCACCAGCGGACGGCCCTTGGCGACCTTCAGTGCCGCCTCGATGGCTGCCGTCACGGAACTGTCGATCGACAGCGGCACGTCGACGAGATTCTGGACGATCTCCAGCGTCTGGACGAGCAGCGGCGGTTCCGTCTCGTTGGGATTGACGGCGGTCACCCCGGCATTGACGTCCAGCATGGTGGCGCCGGCGGCGACCTGCTCCAAGGCATCCTTGATCACGGTGTCGAAGTTCCCCTCGATCATCTCCGCGGCGAGCTTCTTGCGGCCGGTGGGATTGATGCGCTCGCCGATCACGCAGAATGGCTGGTCGAAGCCGATGATGACTTCGCGGGTGGCGGATGCGACGATGGTGCGTGTCATTTCGGTCTCCGGCGCCTTTTGGCAATGGTGTCTGTTGTTCAAGCCCTGGCGCCCGCCAGGGCCGCTGTTCAGTGGGTCTTGTGAGAGGCGATGTCTGCCATCTCCTGCTGGTTCTCTTCCTTCCCCTGGCGGATTTCCTCCAGGCGCTCGACAACGGCAGCGTCGGTCGGACTTGCCTCGTGTTTCCATGGCCGGCGCCCCTTCAGGACGCCGGACTCGTGGACGATCTCCGCCACATACTCCTCCTGCCGATAGGCCATGACGTGGACGCCGGAGATGCCCTCGATCTCCTTCACCTCGTTGATGATGTCGATGCAGAGCTGCTTGCCTTCGCGCTTCTGGTCCTGCGCGCCCTCCAGGCGTTCGATGACCGCGTCCGGAATGTGTATTCCGGGGACGTTCGAGCGGATCCAGCGGGCGGTCTTGGCGGAAGCAAGCGGGCCGACGCCGACGAGGATGAAGCATTTCTCATGGAGGCCGAGGTCGCGCACCTTTGCCATGTAGTTCCGGAACATGGGAACATCGAAGCAATACTGGCTCTGCACGAACTGGGCGCCCGCCTCGATCTTCTTCGCAAGCCTCAACGGACGGAAGTCATAGGGCGGCGCGAAGGGATTGATCGCTGCGCCGAGGAAGACGTTGGGCGATGATGTCAGCTTGCGTCCGGAAAGAAATCTGGACTCGTCCCGCATGGTGCGGACGGTGGACAGCAGCGACATGCAGTCGAGGTCGAAGACCGGCTTGGCGCCCGGCTGGTCGCCCGCCTGCACGCCGTCGCCGGTGAGGCACATGATGTTCTGCACCCCCATGGCTGACGCTCCCAGGACATCGCCCTGAATGGCGATGCGGTTCTTGTCGCGGCAGGCGATCTGCATGATCGGCGCGTAGCCCATGCGGGTCAGCAGCGCGCAGATGCCGACGGAGGACATGTGGCAGTTCGCGCCGGACGCATCGACCGCGTTGATCCCGTCCACCCATCCGTCGAACACGGCCGCCCGATCGTAGACATCCTGCGGATCGGCACTGTCGGGTGGATTGAGTTCCGCGGTAACGGCAAACTCACCCCGCCGCAGCACCCGTTCCAGCCGACCTCGCGAGGAGTGGCCGGGCAGGGGAGCGAGCGGCGCGCTGGGGTCGTGGGGATCGATGTCGGCGATCATGCGCGAATGTCCTCGGCCGCTTCCCGACGTGCGGCCGCCTCCGCCGTGACGCGCAGCCAGGATGACGTTTCCCGCAGCGACTGGTTGACCGGCTTCTGCACGGTCAGGATCGCATCGCCCGCCGCCATGTTGCGTGATCCTTCCCAGGCCTTCACCCAGACGCACGGCATGTCAGGCTCCACCTCGCAATTGCCGTTTGCCCTGACGCCGCCGCACGGACCGTTGCGCAACTGCTTCGGGCAGTTCATCGGGCAGGACATTCCGGTCGAGGACAGGATGCACTGGCCGCACATCCGACAGTCGAACAGCAGGCCCTTCACCCGCTTCTCGACGAACGTGACGGGTGCCTCCACCCGGTCGTAGCCGATGGATTTCCACAGCGGATGGAGGAGTAGGAAGGTGTGGGCAAAACGGGCGTAGAACCATTCCAGCAGCCGGGAATGCCGCACCGACCACAGGCGGATCGAGTAGCGTCGCTGGACGCGCCGGTTCGGCGATATGTCGCCCGGGACATAGGCGCCGGTGGCCGCCTTCCTTGCCGCTCCGGCGTTGCCGGTCGAGGGCTTCGCCTCAGCCATTCTCGCGGCCTCCGCTCCGGACGAGGGCGACGAGCCGGTCCTTGTCGTAGGCGGCTTCCAGTTCGGCTGCTGCGCGGTCCGCCTCGGCCTCCAGCTCGTCCGAAACCGGCACGGGATCGGCCTTCCGCCATTCGGCCAGATAGTCGTCGGTCTCGGCTGCTCCGCTGCGCATGGCGCACATGTCGATCGCCTCGGTAAAGCGCAGCGACAGCTCCCGCTTTGCCGTCTTTCGCCCCTGCCTGATGATTACTTGCGCCGGAATATCCCGCCAGTAGACGACGATCCGATCGGCCATGCCATGCTCCCGTTTTTCCGCAGCATGCACGGGGGGCATTCCCGGGACTGCGCTTGCCACGACGTCGCATAGAGTGAAAAGCGACGCGGCATCCTCTGGAGGATCGTTCGTCGGCAGATCGCCTGCCGGCTACAGCGCTGTCAGGGCGGGCGCGAGGTCGCCATAGCCCGTGAAGCGGTATTCGTAGGCGAGGCCCAGGTAATCCGCAGCCGCCTTCGCCTTCTGCTGCAGGGTTTCGTCCTCTTCCTGGCTGAGATAGACCAGCTTCCGGTAGTTGCCGAAATACATTTCCTTCAGTTCGGGATGCCGGTCGAGCCCGAGCGGCTCAACCACGAATGCCTCGAACTGGCGGGCGAGGAAGTCGGTCAGGAAGAAGCTCAGGACGTCATCGTCCGCCCTGGTTTCGAAAGCGGCATTGCCGGAGAAGAAGGAGTAGCAGTGAGGCCCTTCGATGCGCGCGATGCTCTCACGCTCGCAGAGCCGATCAATCTCGCCGCCGGTGCCGCAATCGGCATAGGCGAAGAAGATCTTGTCGAAGCCGCTGTCGCGGGCTTCGGCGACGGCCTTCTCCAGGCCGGGCACGATCTTCTGCGGGTAGGCGTGCCAGATTGCTGGAAGACACTGGATGTCGACATGGCCCAATCCGTTCTGTGCGCACACCGCCAGGATTTCGCGGGCAAGGGCACCGCACGCGATCACGTGAACTTTTTCGCGATTGGGGCGTTCCTGTGGCGGAAGGTCATTTTCCGCCCTGTTTCGATCGACAACCATCGGAGTATTCTACCATGACGGCTAAGACAGTCACCGTTATCGCTGCCCTGTTCGTAACCGCGTTTGCGCTGAGTTCCTGCGGCAACACGATCCGTGGTGTCGG
>DASUPM010000481.1:0-2780 GCA_036281095.1 Pseudorhizobium sp. | reverse complement strand
GGTGCGGCGGGCGTGGTCTGCGCCTGAACGGATACGGTTGCCGCGGACAGCGCGGTACCCGCAAGAAGCGCCAGTGCCAGCGCTCGCATTTTCACCTTGTCCATGAGTGTTCTCCTTCCTGAGTTCTTGTTGTTCGAGGCAGCCAGGACGGGCCGCAGTGACCACAGAACGGCGGGATGAAACCCCCGTTCCCGGATCAGGCTTCAGGCGATAGCCATCGGGCCTTTCGGCACAATCGGTCTGGGACTTTGGTCCTATTTTTTGGTGCAATGGTCCCGCAGCCGCGACTTGGGGGAACAGTCCTGGGCTGGCGGTGTTGCTTCGACATCCGTCAAACGCGTGGAACCGAGGAGAAAGGTCATGGACAACAGCGTTTTTCAAGCACGTTGGCTTTTCATCCCGATCATCGGCCTGGTGCTCGGCTTCACCCTGCTGGGTGCCGCAAGCGTCTGAGAATGTCCGGTCTACCTGCGTGGTCAGTCCCTTCCCGCGCAGGCGCTTGCCCCTCCCGTTTGCTTCAGGCGCGGGCGGGGCTTTCTTTCGACGGATTCGCTCTCTACATGCTGAAGCGGGTACGGTGCGGGTCCGCCAAGATGGGGACGGTGCCAAATGCGGTCGATAGGGCGAAACACGACCATGTGGAAACGCAGAAAAATCCTGATCTTTGCAGGAGCGGCTCTCGTTACGTTGACCGCGCCTCTCCGCCTCCATCTCCTCGAAGGCCATCCGGCTGTCGGGCCGAACGACGCCGCCGCCCAGGGAAACGGTAACGGCGGAGGAAATGGCGGCGGCAACGGCGGAGGAAACGGCGGCGGCAATGGAGGAGGAAACGGCGGAGGTAACGGGGGAGGAAACGGCGGAGGCAATGGAGGAGGAAATGGCAATGGCAATGGCAACTCCGGCCAGGCAGGCGGAAACGGAAACAGTTCCCGCAGCGCCAATGCCCCCTCCGATCAGCCGGATGTCCGCACCAACGGCTCCTCGATCAGCGTCCGCCACTCCAACGGAACGGTAGAGCAGATTGCCGGCGGCCGCTACGAGATGCGCGACAGCCGCAACCGGCAGATCATCAACAGGCGCGCCACCAGCTCAGACCGTGCCCGGCTGAGATCGTTCCGCGGTCCCTAGGGAGGAGCCGCCCCGGGCGTCGCGAAGCGCAAGTGCGGCTTCAGTCCGGTTCGTCACGTTGAGCTTGGAGAAGATGCGCGTCATGTGATGCTTTATCGTCTTCTCGTGCAGGTCGAGGGCGATGGCGATACGCTTGTTGCTGAGACCGGAGGCGACGAGGTTGAGCACTTCCTGTTCGCGCTGCGTCAGTTCGGCGAACGGATCCGCGTGTTCCTCGGGTCCGCGCGACAGGGCTTCGACCAGGCGCGCAGACAGGTTCGGCGCGACATAGGTTTCCCCGGCGGCGATGGTCTTGACCACCTCCGCCAGTGCCTGCGAGCCGACACCCTTGAGCACATAGCCCTTGGCCCCGAAAGTAACCGCCCGAGCCAGATCCTCGTTCGCCTCCGACACCGTCAGCATGACGATCTTCGCCGACGGATGCTTTTCCAGTACGCCGGCGATCGCCTCGATCCCGTTACCGGGCATGGAGATGTCCATCAGCATCACGTCGGGAGCCTCAGCTGCCGCAATCGCGACGGCGTCGTCACGCGACCCGCCCTCGGCGACGATTTCGAGGCCGGGACATTCCCCGAGGCTGCGGATCACTCCCTCGCGAAACAGCGGGTGGTCGTCCACCACGGCGATCCGGATATTGGTCATTGTGTCTGCTCCACTTCCTCTGCACTGATCCACATGCGGACGACGGTGCCCGTCGAGGAGCTTTCTATCGAGAAGTCCCCGCCGATACTTTCGATCCGCTCCCGCAGCCCTGCAAGCCCAAGTCCGTCCGGCCGGATCCTGTCGGGGTCGAACCCCTCTCCCTGGTCTGCGACCTCCACCACGATACGCTCGTCCTCGAATCTCTGCCGAACCTTCTGCCCGAGGCCTTTGCCGTGGCGGAAGCCGTTATTTAGAGCCTCCTGCACAAATCTGTAGATGCAGATCTTCGCGGAAGGAGAAAGCTTCGGCCGGCCGTCGGCGATGGCCACCTCCACGCCCGCGTCCGTCCTCTGCCTGTGGGCGTTCACCGCGCGCTCGATCACCTCCCGAAGTTCGGCACCTTCGATCTGGGGAAGCACGAGACCGGTGCATATGCTGCGGATTTCCTCCATCGCCTCGTTCAGCCTGGCCTTGATTCCTGCGACCTCCTCTTCGCGCACCTCCGGCGGCGTTTCCGATCCGATCAGGGCCTTGCTGTCGATCCTCAGCGCCGCATAGGCGATCAGCTGGGCCGGTCCGTCGTGAAGATCGGCACCCAACCGGCGCAGGAAGCTTTCGTTGAGAGCCGTGGCGCGTTGGGAAGCCCGCTGGGCCCTCGCATGGAGCTCCCGGTTCTGCGCCAGGAGATCGGAAAGCTCTGCGACGCGCTGCGTCAATGTCCCTTTCTGCACCTCGATCGTTCGGCTGCCGCGAAACACGATCGCGGAGAGGGACAGGAAGAACAGCGAGATGACCGCGGCGACAGCAAGCCAGCTCAGGAGACGCGCCTCGGCAAGGCTGCGCTCGAAGTCGTCCGTCACCTCGTAGAATTCGGCGACGGCGACCACCTCGCCGGACCAGGGTTGCAGGATCGGATTGTAGATTTCCAGCAGGGGACGGGCAGTTGCACGTTCGGCCTCGCTTTCCTCGTCGTCGGGCACCTCGAATTCGGCGACCATCTTTCCCGAAAA
>DASUPM010000480.1:0-10294 GCA_036281095.1 Pseudorhizobium sp. | reverse complement strand
GGGCCGAGCGACGGGTTGAGGTGGCAGCGGATCACGATATAGAGGGCGAACAGCGCGGCGAGCAGCAGTCCCGGAAATACGCCGGCGAGCCAGAGCTGTCCCACCGGCTGGCGGGCTATCATTCCGTACAGCACCAGCACGACGCTCGGCGGCACCAGGATGCCGAGCGAACTGCCCGCCTGAATGACGCCCGACACCATCGTCTTGTCGTATCCCCGCTTCAGGAGTTCAGGGAGCGCAATGGTGGCGCCGATCGCCATCCCCGCGACCGACAGGCCGTTCATGGCGGAGATGATGACCATCAAGCCGATCGTCCCGAGCGCAAGGCCGCCGCGCAGCCCGCCCATCCACACGTGGAAGGCTTTGTAAAGGTCTTCGGCAATCCCCGATTCAGACAGGAGATAGCCCATGAAGATGAACATCGGCAGCGTCAGGAGCGGATACCACTTCATCAGCTTCATGGCGGCTGAGAAGCCGAGTTCGAAGCCGCCATTGCCCCAGAGAATTGCGGCAGCCACGACACCCACGAAGCCGATCACCGCGAAGACCCGTTGCCCCGTCAGCATGCTGAGCAGCATGGACGAGAACATGAAAAGAATGATCAGCTCCGCACTCATGCCAGCGGCCTCCCGAGTGCGACGGCAAGATCCTTGATGAAGATTGAAGTCGCCTGCAGGAATGTCAGGAAGATGCCGATGACCATGATGATCTTGATCGGCGCCATGTAGGGAGACCAGGAGGAATAGCTCGTCTCGTTATACTGGATGGCGTAGGCGGTACTGGAGACCCCTCCGTAGAGAAGGAAGAACAGGTAGACGAAAAGCATGAAGATCGTCACCACGTCCACGATCGCCTTGGTCTTCGGCGACCAGCGGCCATAGGCGAGGTCCATTCGGACATGCGAATCGAGCTGGAGGGAATAGGCGCCACCAAGGATGTAGTAGGCTGCCATGACGAACTGGGCCATCTCGAGGGTCCAGAGAGACGGCAGGAAGAACGACTTCGAGACGGACGACCACAACAGAATGCCCATCATCACGAAGATCAGGTACATGGTGATGCGTCCGACGCCGCGATTGAAACGGTCGACCAGTCGCACATAGGTTCTGATCGCCTCAGGCATGAACACCGCCCGACGCTAAGATTGCTTGATAACGCACCCTTTCATTCTCCCAGTCCGTTCCACCTCGTTACGCGCCGCCGTTCTTGTTGTTCTCGTTCAGCGCATCAATGCTTTCCCTCAGCAGCCCGCCAAGGAAGTCCGCCGCCACGTCCTGCCCCGCCTCGTCGGCGATCAGGTCGTTGCGGATCTCGATCATCACGTTCAAAAGCCCCGCAGGCAAGGCATGAACTTCAAGCGTATGGGTCACGCCGTCCGCCGCACCGTAAGGCTCGTTTCGCTCTACCCTGTAGAGATCAGTATTCGCCGCAGACCGGAGCATCGCGTCCGCCAGCCTGCTGTCCATGTCGTGCAGGATGCCGATCTCGACTGCCCGCCTCTGCCCGAAATAGACCGGCGTGAAACTGTGGACGGTAACGAGAACCGTCTCCAGCCCGCCCGCCCGCCGCGTCCTTATCTCCTCACGGATCGCCCCTTGGAAGGGAAGATAGAGAGATGTGGTGCGCAGGGATTTCTCGGCCTCCGACAGGTTCTCGTTGCCGGGGATACGGAATATCTCGCTGACGTCGCGCATCGCGGCAGGCGATTCCGGCGGGCGGTTGCAGTCGTAGACCAGACGGGAAAAGCGCTGGTAGATCAGTGTCGCGTCAAGCTGCCTCGACATCAGCTGCGCGACGGCAAGAGCACCCGGGTCCCAGGCAATATGGGAAGAAAGAGCCTCTTCCGACAATCCGAGACTTCCGTATCTCTGCGGCAATCGACGGGATGCATGCTCGCAGACGAGCAGAATCTCGCTTCGCCCCTTGGCGTTTTCGATCGCCACCGGTTCGCCGTCGCTTTCCGTGAAGAATGTCGTTTCCGTCGGCATGGAACTCGGCAGGAGAGCTGGAACAAGAAGAAGAGAATTCTTCATCTTCTCCCCTCCGTCAACGTCCATTCTGAAAATTTCTCTTCACCGCCGCCATTGACTCCGGATCGGAAAGGATCGTTAATCCTCATCAGCCGGCGCCAGACCGGAGGGAACAGCTTCAGTGCCGACAGCATCACGCACCGTCTCGGATGTCATCCGCACCCGCTACGACAGTCTGACGCGCGCCGAAAGGCAGTTGGCCGACAGGATTTTGGAGAATTATCCGGTGTCGGGCCTCGGGAGCATCACCACGATCGCGGAAAACGCCGGCGTCTCGACGCCGACCGTAGCCCGCATGGTGCAGAAGCTCGGGTTCAAAGGCTATCCCGAATTCCAGTCCCATTTGCACCAGGAACTCGAGGAGACGATTTCGAATCCGATCGCCAAGCACGACCGGTGGGCTCTCAATGCTCCGGGAACGCATATCCTCAACCGCTTCGCCGATGCGATCACCGCCAACCTTCGCGATACGCTTTCCGACCTCGACACCCGGACCTTCGAGGATGCCGCCACACTCCTGGGCGACCGTAGCCGCAGCATCTATTTCGTCGGTGGCCGCATCACCGGAGCACTGGCGGAGTACTTCTTCACGCACATGCAGGTGATCCGGCCGAAGACGACGCTCATCTCCACCAATTCCAGCTCCTGGCCGCAGCACGTACTGAACATGAGCGCGGGCGACGTTCTCGTGATCTTCGACATCCGGCGCTACGAGCAGGAGATGGCGACGCTGGCCGAGGTCGCCAAGGCGAACGGCGTCATCATCATCCTGATGACGGACGTCTGGGGCTCGCCCGTTGCAAGGCATGCCCGGCATACCTTCCGGGTCCGCATCGAAGCCCCGAGCGCCTGGGATTCCTCCGTCGTCACCCTCTTCGTGGTGGAAGCTCTGATCGAGGCGGTCCAGAACGCGACATGGGACAAGACCCGGGAACGCATGAACTCGCTGGAGGACCTCTTCGAACTATCCCGCCTTTTCCGCCGCCCCAACCGGCAGAAGCTGGAGTAGGAGCGGAAATGAAAATGCTGTCCTGCAAGTGGCTTATGAGGAATCCCTCACCTTCGCCACCTGTCACATCGGGTACATCAACTGGCTCTACGAGTCGCGCCGAACACGACCAACCTCAGGAGGATATCGTGCTGAACAAGACCCACCGCCTGCTCTCTCTGACGACCGCCGCTGTCGTCGCATCGACCTCCGTCGCCTTTGCAGAGCCGAGCGCGGAACTGATCGAAGCCGCCAAGGCCGAAGGCCAGCTGACCGTTATCGCCCTGCCCCACACCTGGTGCGGCTATGGCGAGGTGATCGCCGGCTTCAAGGAGAAGTATCCGGAAATCACCATCAACGAACTGAACCCCGACGCGGGCTCCGCCGACGAACTCGAGGCCGTGCGCGCCAACAAGGACAACAAGGGCCCGCAGGCTCCCGACGTCCTCGACGTCGGCCTCGCCTTTGGCCCGCAAGCCAAGGAAGAAGGGCTGCTGCAGCCCTACAAGGTTTCCACCTGGGACGAGATTCCGGCCGAAGCCAAGGACGCAGAGGGCTACTGGTACGGCGATTACTACGGCGTGCTGGCTTTCGGCATCAACAAGGACGTCGTGACCGGCGCCAATCCCGCAAGCTGGGCCGACCTCCTGAAGCCGGATTACGCCAACCAGGTCGCGCTTGCCGGTGATCCGCGCACAGCCAACAACGCAATCCTCTCCGTCTACGCGGCCGGCCTTTCCACCGGGGCAGACGCCGCCGGTGCCGCCGATGCGGGGCTGGAATTCTTCAAGAAACTCAATGATGCCGGCAACTTCGTTCCGGTCGACGCCGAAGCGGCTCCGATCGCCCAGGGTACTACCCCGATCGCCGTCAACTGGGACTACAACCTGCTCTCGCAGCGCGACGGCATGAACGGCAACCCGCCGCTCGAAATCGTCGTTCCGTCCGACGGCGTGGTCGCGGGCGTCTACATCCAGGCGATCTCGGCCTATGCTCCGCACCCGAACGCCGCGAAGCTGTGGATGGAGTATCTCTATTCGGACGAAGGCCAGCTCGGCTGGCTGGCCGGCTACTGCCATCCGATCCGCTTCAACGCCATGTCGGATGCCGGCAAGATTCCGCAGGAACTGCTCGCCAAGCTGCCGGACGCCGCGAACTATGCCAAGGCGATCTTCCCGTCCATCGAAGAGCAGAATGCGGCCAAGCAGACGATCACCACGAAGTGGGATACCGTCGTTGGAAGCGATGTCCAGTAACAGCGCAAGCGCTGCAGACGCATCGGCCGGCCCGGAGGTTTCCGGGCCGGCTTCTCAACTGCGCCGACGCTTCCGCCTCGGGTTTGAATGGCTGAGCGTCGTTCCGTTCGTCGTCTTTGCCCTGATGTTCCTGGCGGCGCCGACCCTGTCGCTGGTGGCGCAGGCATTCACCGACCCTGCGGGTAATTTCACGTTCGACAATTTCCGTGGCCTCGGCAGCGACCAGATCGTTCGGGCCTACACGATTTCGATACAGGTCTCGGCGGCTTCCGCCCTGTTTGGCGCCCTCATCGGCCTCCTGATCGCGCTGGCGCTGATCCGCGGCCGGATGCCTCAGGGCGTGCGCGCCACGGTCATGACCTTTTCCGGAGTTGCGTCCAACTTTGCCGGCGTTCCGCTGGCCTTCGCCTTCATCGCCACGCTCGGACGCCTCGGCCTCGTCACGATCCTCCTGCGCGAGGTGTTCGGCTTCGATCTCTACCGGACTGGATTCACGCTGTTCAGTTTCTGGGGGCTGACGCTCACCTATCTCTACTTCCAGATCCCGCTCATGGTCGTGATCATCACACCCGCTGTCGATGGCCTGAAGCGGGAGTGGAGCGAAGCCGCTCAGACGCTTGGGGCGAGCAAGTGGGATTTCTGGCGCTATGTCGGCCTGCCGATCCTCTGGCCGTCGTTCCTGGGGACGCTGTCGCTGCTCTTCGCCAATGCCTTCGGTGCCATCGCCACCGCATGGGCACTGACGGGGTCCAACCTGAACATCGTCACCGTGCTGCTCTACAACCAGATCCGCGGCGACGCCCTGCAGAATCCAGGGCTGGGCGCCGCGCTCGCCATCGGCATGGTGGTCATCACCTCCATCGCAAACATCATCTATCTCGTGGTCGCCAAGCGGGCCGAAAGGTGGATGAAATGAAGCAGAACCGTCTCTGGGCATGGCTCATCGTCGCGCTTTCCGCCATCTACTTCTTCATCCCGCTGCTCGCCACCTTCATCTTCTCGCTGCGCATGCGCCGCGGCGAATTGAGCTTCGACGCCTACGCCTCGGTCTTCTCCGATCCCCGCTTTTTCGCAAGCTTCGGCTATTCCCTGGCGATCGGCGCCTTCACCATCATCCTCGGCATCCTCGTCGTGGTGCCCGCCGTCTACTATGTGCGGCTGCGCATGCCGTGGCTGCGCCCCTTCATGGAATTCGTGACGCTCCTGCCGCTGGTGATCCCGGCACTGGTGCTGGTCTACGGCTATATCAGGCTCTACAATTCCAGTTCGCTGATCCCCTTCACCGGTTCGGTGCTCGGAACCGACATACTGCTCGTCTGCGCCTGCATGACGCTCGCCCTGCCCTACATGTATCGCGCCGTGGATACGGGCATGCGCACGATAGACATCGCGACCTTGACGGAGGCGGCGCAGATTCTCGGCGCCAGCCAGTGGACGATCATCTCACGCATCGTCTTTCCGAACATCCTCGTGGCGGTGCTTTCGGGCGCCTTCCTGACGCTCGCCATCGTCATCGGCGAATTCACCATTGCAAGCCTCCTCAACCGGCCGGCCTTCGGTCCGTACCTCGTCAACATCGGCACCAACCGCGCCTACGAACCCTCGGCGCTCGCCATCATTTCACTGCTTGTCACCTGGGGCGCGATGGGCATGATCCAGTTGCTCACGCGGTTCGCGCCGAAGACTGCCCGCAAGGATTAGAGACCGAAAATGGCCGAAGAATTTCTCCGTATCGAAAAGCTCGTGAAGGCTTTCGGCGCCAACCAGGTGGTCAAGGGTGTCGATCTTGCCTTCAACAGGGGCGAGTTCATTTCGCTGCTCGGCCCTTCCGGCTGCGGCAAGACCACCATTCTGCGCATGATCGCCGGCTTCGAGCGACCCACCAGCGGCGCGATTTTCGTCGAAGGCCGCGATATCACCGCTCTGGCGCCGAACAGGCGCAACGTCGGGATGGTCTTCCAGGCCTATGCGCTCTTTCCCAACATGAACGTCTTCGACAACGTCGCCTTCGGCCTCAAGGTCGCTGGCACGCCGAAGGCGGAGAGCGCGGCGCGCGTCGATGAAATGCTGAAACTGGTCGGTCTCTCCGGCCTCGAAAAGCGCTTCCCCTTCGAGATGTCGGGCGGCCAGCAGCAGCGCGTCGCACTGGCCCGCGCCCTTGCGCCGAGCCCCCGAATGCTCCTGCTCGACGAGCCGCTGTCGGCCCTGGATGCCAAGATCCGTGTCTCGCTGCGCGAGCAGATCCGCGAAATCCAGCGAAACCTCGGCATCACCACGATCTTCGTCACCCATGATCAGGAGGAGGCCCTGTCGATCTCCGACCGCATCGTGGTCATGAACGCGGGCCGGACCGATCAGGTCGGCACCCCCTCCGAAATCTACAACCGCCCCGCAACCCGTTTCGTCGCATCATTCGTCGGCACGCTCAACATGATCGACGCCGTGGTTGCCGATCCGGCGGCGAACACCGTGCGGGTGGGCGATCAGGTGATCGTACTGCGGGAGGCGATCGCCGGTCGTCGGGGCGGCGAGAAGATTTCGCTGGCGCTGCGGCCGGAGGCGGGATCGCTGGCCGGAGCAGGAGACACTGCGCTGCGCGGCGAAGTGATCTCTTCGAGCTTCCTCGGCTCGGTCGTCCGCACGAAAATCGCCATCGGAGAAAATGCGGTGTCGTTCGACACGTTTAACGCACCCGACCTGCGGCTGCCCGCTCCGGGCGAGATCATCGACCTGCACTTCTCTGCCGGCGATCTGCTTCTTGTTCGGGATTGATATCGATCCTGCCGGCCGGGTGACCGGCAGGTATCGCGGATGCGCTCAGGCCGCGTCGTCGACGGCAGTCGGGGGAACATAGTTCAGCACCGGCCCCAGCCAACGCTCCAGTTCGGCCACCGGCATTCCCTTTCTACGCGCATAATCCTCCACCTGGTCGCGCTCCACCTTGGCCACACCGAAATAGTAGGCGTCGGGATGGCCGATATAGAGGCCGGCGACCGATGACCCCGGCCACATCGCAAAGCTCTCCGTCAGCTGGACCCCTGTCGCCTTCTCCGCATCGAGCAATCGGAACAGGGTCGCCTTTTCCGTATGGTCCGGCTGTGCGGGGTAGCCGGGCGCCGGACGGATGCCCGCATAATCCTCCGTGATCAGTTGATCGGCGGACAGGTTCTCCTCCGGCGCATAGCCCCAGAACTCCTTGCGCACCCGCTCGTGCATCCGCTCTGCGAAAGCTTCCGCGAAGCGGTCCGCAAGCGCCTTCACCAGAATGGAGGAGTAATCGTCGTTCGACCGCTCGAAGCGCTCCGCGATGGCGATTTCTTCGACGCCGGCGGTGACGACAAAGCCGCCGACATAATCCTGCTTGCCGCTCTCCGCCGGCGCCACGAAATCCGACAGCGCAACGTTCGGGCGCCCGTCCCGCTTGGAAAGCTGCTGGCGGAGCGTAAAGAAGGTCGCCAGTTCGTCGTGGCGGTTCTCGTCGGTGAAGAGACGGATGTCGTCCCCGACTGCATTCGCCGGCCAGAAGCCGATGACCGCGCGCGGCCGGAACCATTTTTCCGCGATGATCTTCTCGATCATGGCCTGCGCATCGGCGTAAAGCTGCCGGGCGGCCTCACCCTGGGCCTCGTCCTCCAGGATCGCCGGGTACCTTCCCCTCAGTTCCCAGGTCTGGAAGAAGGGCGTCCAGTCGATGTACTTCGCCAGTTCCTCCAGCGAATAGTCGTCGAAGACCCTGGTGCCGAGGAATTTCGGCGTTGTCGGCTGATAGGCGTTCCAATCGAGCTTTTCGGCGTTCTCGCGGGCGCGGGCCAGCGGCAGCCGCTTCTTTTCCGCCTCGCTCCGCGCATGTGCCGCGGCAACCTTCGCATATTCGGCGCGGACGGTGCCCACGTAATCCGGCTTCATCTCCGGCGACAGCAGCGAAGAGACGACGCCGACCGCGCGGCTGGCATCGGTCACGTAGACGGCCTGGCCCTTCTCATAGCGGGGATGGATCTTGACCGCCGTATGGACGCGGCTGGTCGTCGCGCCGCCGATCAGCAACGGGATATCGAAACCCTGGCGCTCCATTTCCGCGGCGACATGGGCCATTTCGTCGAGTGATGGCGTGATCAGGCCGGAGAGGCCGATGATATCGACGTTCTGCTCGACCGCCGTTTCGAGGATCTTCGTCGCCGGCACCATGACGCCTAGATCGATGATCTCGTAGTTGTTGCAGGCAAGCACGACGCCGACGATGTTCTTGCCGATGTCGTGGACATCGCCCTTCACGGTCGCCATCAGGATCTTGCCGGCCGACCGCCGCCCCTCGCCGCCGTTGAGGCGCTTCTCCTCCTCCATGTACGGCAGGAGAACCGCGACGGCCTGCTTCATGACGCGCGCGGACTTCACCACCTGCGGCAGGAACATCTTGCCCGATCCGAACAGGTCGCCGACCACGTTCATGACGGCCATCAGCGGCCCTTCGATCACGTCGAGGGGGCGCCTGGCCTGCAGGCGCGCTTCCTCGGTGTCGGCGTCGATGAACTCGGTGATGCCGTTGACCAGCGCATGCTCCAGCCGCTTCTCCACCGGCCAGTCGCGCCAAGCGAGATCCTGGGCCTTGGCTTCCTTTCCGGCCGCGCCACGATATCGTTCCGCGAGTTCAAGCAGCCGTTCCGTACTGTCCGGCCGGCGGTTGAGAACCACGTCCTCGCAGGCCTCGCGGAGTTCGGGATCGATGGATTCATAGACCGCAAGCTGACCGGCGTTGACGATGCCCATGTCCATGCCGGCCTGAATGGCGTGGTAGAGGAACACGGCGTGCATCGCCTCGCGGACCGGTTCGTTGCCGCGGAACGAGAAGGACAGGTTCGAAACGCCGCCCGAGATATGAACCAGCGGCATCCGCTCGCGGATGGTTCGCGTCGCCTCGATGAAATCGACGCCGTAGTTGTTGTGCTCCTCGATGCCGGTCGCCACGGCGAAGATGTTCGGATCGAAGATGATGTCTTCCGGCGGAAGCCCTGCTTCCTCGGTCAGGAGCTTATAGGCACGCGTGCAGATCTCGACCTTGCGCTCGTAGGTATCCGCCTGGCCCGTCTCGTCGAAGGCCATGACCACGACGGCAGCACCGTGGTTGCGCAGCAGACGCGCCTGCTCGAGGAACTTCTCCTCGCCTTCCTTGAGCGAGATCGAATTGACGATCGCCTTGCCCTGTACGCATTTGAGCCCGGCCTCGATGATCTCGAACTTCGAGGAATCGATCATCACCGGCACCTTGGCAATGTCCGGTTCGGCAGCGATGAGGTTGAGGAACTCGACCATGGCGCGACCGGAATCGATCAGGCCCTCGTCCATGTTGATGTCGATGACCTGCGCGCCGTTTTCGACCTGATCGCGCGCAACGACCAGAGCTGCGGCATAGTCGCCGGCGGTAATCAGCTTCCTGAACTTGGCGGAGCCGGTAATATTGGTCCGCTCGCCCACGTTCACGAAGGGAATGTCCTTCGTGAGCACGAACGGCTCAAGGCCGGCGAGCGACATGAAGGGCCGATGTTCCGGCACTTCGCGCGGCGCATGGCCGGCGACCGCCTCGGCGATTGCGCGGATGTGTTCCGGCGTGGATCCACAGCAGCCGCCGATCACGTTGATGAGGCCTTCGCGGGCAAATTCCGTCACCTGGCGGGCCATGTCCGCCGGTGTTTCGTCATACTGGCCGAATTCGTTCGGCAGGCCGGCGTTCGGGTAGGCGCAGATGAAGGTATCTGCCACGCCGGACAGTTCCTGGAGATGCGGCAGCATCGCGTCGGCGCCCAGCGCGCAATTGAGACCTACGGTAAAAGGCTTTGCATGCCGGACCGAATACCAGAAGGCCGACGGCGTCTGACCCGAAAGCGTGCGTCCCGACAGGTCGGTGATCGTGCCCGAAATCATCACCGGCAGGCGGATGCCCTTCTCCGCGAAGCGCTCCTCGCACGCGAAGATCGCCGCCTTGGCGTTCAGCGTGTCGAAGATCGTTTCGATGAGGACGATGTCCG
>DASUPM010000479.1:0-3010 GCA_036281095.1 Pseudorhizobium sp. | reverse complement strand
AGTGGGCGACGGCCTCGCCTATATGGGCGTCTGCGGCAACGACGCGCCGAAGGTGATGTGCGTCACCTACAAGCTGAACGGCTTTGCGGTCGGCGACCACGTCACCGTTACCGGCTCATACCGGCGGCTGGCGCCGGATTTCATCGTGCTCGACCCGTGCCTCAATTCTCCGCCGGGGCGGGAGTAAGACGGTTCAGAAGGTGCCTGAACCGCCTCAGGCCCTGATTGCGGACATGGCCGGAAGCCTTTGAAGCGGGATTCATATTCAGCCCCGCTGTTGGATTGCCAATTTTCCGTCCGGCGACCTCGACCGCCCGCGGTCCGTCCGCGACAGATAGATCTCCGCGAGGATCAGGTTGGGCACCCAGGCGAGGAACGAGATGATCGGATAGCTCACCTCGAAGGGGATGCCCATCGCGCCGGCGATCATCAGATAGGCCCGCAGGTTGACCGCCGCGAAGGTCAGCGCCCAGGAACGGATCATCCAGCGGCGATGTTCCGGAAAGCGCCTCTCGCGGGCGCGCTGCCAGCCGTATCCGATGGTCACCGCCCAGATCACCGCCAGGATGCCGAAGCCGGACATCGCCACGGGCCCGGCGGTCGTGCCGAGTGCAAGCAAGAGGCCGGACACCGCGCCGACGAGACAGGCGACGGCGTAGATCCTGCCGTTCCAGCGGTGGAGCGCGGGCGACCTCTGCCGCAGCCGGCCGATAAACTGGAACGATCCCACCAGAAGCGCCGTGGCCGCGCCTGCCACATGGACGAGGAGCCAGGGTGCGGCGAAGGCGTTCGCGACGACCCCCGAGGGCATCGGGCCGACCCCGAGAAGATATCGGTAGGAGGCGACGGCGATGGCGATGCTGGCAAGGGCGCCCATCCACCAGAAGGCGGCGCGCGCGGTCGATGCGCGTTGCACAAGACTGTTCATGATCGGTCTCCGGAGGTTCTCGGCGGGAGAATGGCGCTGCCGCCGGTCCTGTGCCACGCCGTTTTCGCCAACGGTGCCGCAGCTTCGCGAGCGGTGCCGGATCGCGTAGGATCGCGGCTCGACTCGGTTCCCGCACTCGGGCAAGACATGGCGATGCGACCTGTTTCGGAATTCGGCTTCCTCGTCCTCGTCGGCACGGTGCTGGCCCTGCTCGGCCCTTACGGGACCGCGCTCGCCCCGGCGCCCGGCCGGGTGTCGTTCTGGCTTTTCACCGTCGTGACCGGCGGTCTCGTCGGCATTGCGCTCGACCTTGCCTTGCGGCGCCGGATCGCTCAGCCATGGCGACGCACGGTAGCCGTTTCCGTCATCATGACGCCGCCGGTGACGCTGATCGTGCTTGCGGCGATGAACGTGCTGCTCGGGCACGCGCATGCAGTGATGTCTCTGTTCGCCGTCAAACTGCTCTGGCAGGTCTTCGTCATCTGTCTGGGCATGATGAGCCTGCGCACGCTTGTGCAACGCAAGCCGCTGCCGGTCGTGGAGACCCGCACCGTCTTCATGCCGCCGGTCGCGGAGGCCGAGGCGAAGCTGCGCGGCCGGCTTTCGGCGAAACGGCGCTCGGCGCGGCTGCTGGCCCTGGAGGCCCACGACCACTATGTGCGCGTCCATACCGATGCCGGCGTCGAACTGCTGTCGCTTCGCTTTTCCGATGCAATGGAGGAACTGTCGGGAGCCTATGGATTCCGCGTCCACCGCTCCTGGTGGGTGGCCGCCGGCGCGATCAAGCGCGCACAGTGGCGGCGCGCAAGCGGAGAACTGGAACTCGAGGACGGCTCCGTCGTGCCGATCAGCCGGAGCGGCGCACCGCTGCTGCGGGAAGCCGGCTGGCTCTGAGACAAGGAGGCAGCCGCAGGAAGGGGGATGTCTGCGGCTGCCGGTCGAGGCGATGGCGGTGGATCAGAGACGCGCCTCGAGGATCAGGTTGAACGGCGTCTGCATCGCCCGCCGGAAGCGGGTGAAGCCGGCCTTGCGGAAGATCTCCTTCAGTCGTGCCTCGCCGGCCTGCGCGCCGAGAACGGTATGCCCGCCGTCGGAGATGGCATGGGCGCAGCAGATCGTCGTCGATGCGGCGTAGTAGAGACGGCCGACCGGCGAGATGTTGTCTTCCACGCGATCATTGGCGAAAGGTTCCACCAGCATTACCGTGCCGTCCGGGGAGAGGGCCTTGGCCGCATGCGCGGCGGCTGCCACCGGATTGCCCATGTCGTGCAGGCAGTCGAAAAAGCAGATGAGGTCATAGCCCGTTCCCGGATAGGTTTCCGCCCGCGCGGTGGAGAAGGTGGCGCGATCGGAGACGCCCGCCTCCGCCGCCACACCCCGCGCCTCGATCACCGATTTTTCGTGATTGTCGAAGCCGTGGAGGGTCGAAAGCGGAAAGGCCTCGGCCATCAGCACGGTCGAGTGACCGTGGCCGCAGCCGATATCGGCCACCTTCGCCCCTGCCTTCAGCTTTTCGACCACACCGTCGAGGGCAGGCAGCCATTCCGGCACGAGGCTCGCCCTGTAGGCGTTGCGGTAGAAGGAGGCGACACCGCAGAAGAGCCTGCCATCGTGATCGCCCCACGGGATGCCGGAGCCGGTGCGGAAGGCTTCGACCGCCTTCTCCTCGTCGGCCCACATGGAGGCCGGGGTCGCCCAGGCGTTCGGGATGAACACCGGGCTGTCCTCGTTGGCGAGCACAAAGGCCTGTTCCGGTGTCAGTTCGTAGGTGCCGCTGACGGCGTGGTATGTGGCGTAGCCGCCTGCGACCTGCGAGTTCAACCATTCGCGCACGTAGCGTTCGGCGCAGCCGGCGCGGCCGGCGATCTCGCGGGAGGTGAGCGGTCCGTTGCCGGCCATGGCCTTGTAGAGGCCGAGCCGGTGGCCGAGGCTGACCATGACGCCGCCATAGCCGGCGGAAAGGTCGCTGACGACCCGGCCGACCAGTGCATCCAGCTTGGCGCTGTCGATTGTCTTCGTCTGCATGTAATCCACGATGTTCTCCCTTGGTTGGAACCTCATTTCGAGGTGAGGGGAGGATCG
>DASUPM010000478.1:0-3749 GCA_036281095.1 Pseudorhizobium sp. | reverse complement strand
ATGACGACGGTGTCGTCGTCGTCAAAGGCGCGGACGCGGAGAAAGTGGCGGCGGCCGCAGAGAAGCGTCTGGCGGCGGAAGAGGCCAAGCGCAAGCGGCTGGCAGCCGGTGAACTCGGCCTCGACATCTACTCCATGCGCGAAAGGCTTGCTGAAAAGGGCCTGAAATATGTCTGATCCCTATGCCGATGGCATCCCCTGCCTGTGGATGCGCGGCGGAACATCGAAGGGCGCGGTATTCCTTGCTTCCGATCTTCCGGCTGACCCCAAGGGGCGTGACGCGCTGCTGCTGAGGGTCATGGGCTCCCCCGACGCTCGCCAGATAGACGGCATCGGTGGCGCCGATCCGCTCGCGTCGAAGGTAGCCATCCTGTCCCCCTCGACCCGACCGGATGCGGACATCGACTATCTCTTCCTGCAGGTCTTCGTCGATCAGCCGGTGGTCACGGATGCCCAGGGCTGCGGAAATATCCTTGCGGCCACCGGTCCTGCAGCGATCGAACGGGGTCTCGTTCCGGCGCGGGACGGCATTACCCCCGTCCGCATTCACATGCTCAACACCGGCGAGGTGTCCCTGGCACAGGTCTCCACTCCTGGCGGCAAGGTCAACTATGACGGCGATGCAAGCATCGACGGCGTTCCGGGAAGACACGCCCCTATCCCTCTCCTGTTCCAGAACACGGAAGGCTCCATGTGCGGAGCCCTTCTGCCGTCCGGTAACGTGCGTGACGTGATCGAGGGTGTCGACTGCACGATGATCGACAACGGCATGCCGATCGTGATCCTTCGCGCTGCGGACTTCGGCCTCACCGGCACGGAAAGCCGGGAAGATCTCGATGCGGACACCGATCTGAAGTCCCGGCTGGAAGCGATCCGCCTAGCCGTCGGGCCGATCATGAATCTGGGCGACGTGAAGGAAAAATCGGTCCCGAAGATGACACTGGTGTCACCGGCGCAGAATGGCGGGACGATCAGCACGCGGAGCTTCATCCCGCACCGCTGCCACGCTTCTATCGGTGTCTTCGCGGCCGTCAGCGTTGCAACCGCATGCACGCTGCCGGGCTCCGTGGCTGCCGAGATCGCCAGCCTGCCGAGCGATAGCCGCTTTCTCGTGGAACATCCGAGCGGCGCTGCCGAGGTTCTGGTGAATCGCAGTGAGAGCGGTGAAATCGAAGGCGTCGGAACCCTGCGGACCGCCCGCAAGCTCTTCGACGGAAAAGTCTTCCCCGCCCCCTCGCCTGCCTGAGGCGGTTTCAGCTTATCAGACTTGAGAACCAGAGGGCGGAGCTGACAGACGTTTCCGTCCCTAGGCCACCGCGGCGTATCCTGCGGAGGATATCTGAACCGCTCTACCGGTGATCGCCGACTGCTGGGCCGCAAGTCCCATAAGGACAGCCCAGCGCCCGTCGCAGAGATCCACCTCGATCGAGCCTTGACCCCGCAGGGCTCTTGCGAACCGCTGATGTTGATAGAAAGTCGAACCGTTATGATCGCCGGCCTCGAGCAATGCCGGGTCCACCGGAATATCCATCTTTCGCGGGCCTTTGGGATCGCGGGGTGAGACGATCACCTGCGCCACCGGCGGCTCTCCCAGATGCGCCGGCCAGAAGCGCCCTGGTCCCGGGACCTTGCATTCTATCTTGCCCTTCGCGCCGATTGCGCAAATCTCCTCCTGGTATCGCGCGCCTTCTGCGAACATGCAGAGCTCCAGCATCGACCGTGCGCCCGACGCAAAATCGACAACGACATAGGCGTGATCCCACACATCGGGCGTTCTACCGCCGTGCACCTCGTTCAGATGGTTCACCGCCTGCCCGGCGGATGCCATCACCCGCACCGGATCGGACCTCAGGATATGACGCATCAGATCGAAGAAGTGGCAGCACTTCTCTACCAGCGTCCCGCCGGTCTGGTCGTTGAAGCGGTTCCAGTCGCCGACCTTCTGCAGGAAGGGAAACCTGTGCTCCCGGATCGTGAGCATGCGAATCCCGCCGGTCGCCTCCTCCGCCTCTTCCACCAGTCGGGCAACGGGCGGCATGTAACGATACTCCATGGCCACCCAGATGGGTGCGGGATATGCGCTTCGAAGCCTTTCCACCCGCCGCACGTCGTCGCTGTGCGTAAAGAGCGGTTTCTCCACCAGCACCGGGAGCGCGCGGATGGAAGCGATCTCCTCCAGTTGGGCGAGGTGAAGATGGTTCGGGCTTGCAATCAAAAGGCAATTGACGGCATCGAGGGCGAGAAGCTCTCTGATGGAGCCGACGAAGACTGCCGATGGGGCGAGTTCGGCTGCCCGCCGCCGCATCTCCGCATCCGGCTCGAAAACCGCCACGACCTCCGCATCCGCCAGCAACGCGATATTGCGCAGGTGCTCCTGCCCCATCATTCCACAACCGATGACACCATAGTTCAACTTCATCGTTTTCGGGTTCCTATCTGAGCCGCGAGACGTAGCGGGCGACGCTATGGTCCAGCCATGTGCGGGAAACCTCCGCCTGCTTCCCATCCTGCGCTTCGCTGATCCTGAGAATATGTACGACGGGCGCGCCTGCCGGTTGCCGGAACGCTGCCGGCGCCCATTCCGGCACGGTATCGATACCGATCCGGTCTTCCGCGCGTACGATCCAGAGGCCGATCTTCCTCCGGTAGTAGAGGTAGAGCGATTCCAGGAGATCCTCCAGGACGATGTGATCGACATATGAGCCATCGAGCCAGATCTCCTCGATGGCCGCAGTCTTTCCTGAAAGATGGCGAAGGCGGCGGATCCGGTGGCCCTCCCCGCTTGTACCGAATTCGGGCAGGCAATCCGGCTTCGGAAGCCGCTCAACATCGATCACCTGCGCGGTGGGGAGTCCACCTCCCTCGATAAGCTCGAGGCGGAACATAGCGTAGACGCTTTTGGGGTCGCTCACCGCGCGGATGTAATTGCCGGACCCTTGGATGCGCTCCAGCATGCCGCGCGTCTGGAGTTCCGCAAGCGCTTTCCTCAAGGTGCCGATGGCAATGTTCAGCTTTTCAGCCATCTCCCGCTCCGGCGGCAGTTTCTCCCCGTCGATCAGGCGCCCGGCCGCAATGTCGCGGATGAGAAGCTCCGTGATCTGCAGGTATATCGGAAGGCTGCCCGGAGGTTGGTTCATGTCTGGCGGATACCGCTTTAGTAGCAGAGACGACGACGGAGAAAATTGATACACTATTGATTTACATCAAGGCGAGTGTTACGCAAGGGCAATTTCCGGTATCGGAGAACTTTTGATGACAGTTGTACCGGTTCGTTCGACCGATCTCGGCGCTTGCGAAATCTCCTGGTTCGCCGCCCTCTGTTCCGACGACTACGAATATCTCGGCGTTCCCGAGGGCCGGTTGAGATCAAGCTGGGAGCATTGCTCCGCCATCGTGCAAAAGGCAGAAAAGCTGGGCTTCCGGAACATCCTCTGCCCCTCGTCCTATCAGGTGGGGCAGGACACCTTGAGTTTCGTCGCAGGATGCGCGCCGATAACCAGCAGTATCAACATGCTTGCGGCGATTCGGTGCGGCGAGATGCAGCCCATCATGCTCGCGCGTACCGTCGCCACCCTTGATCACATGCTGAAAGGGCGGCTGACGCTCAACGTCATCAGTTCAGATTTCCCGGGAGAAGTGGCAGACAGCGCATATCGCTACAAGCGCAGCCACGAGGTGGTGCAGATCCTGCGCCAGGCCTGGGCGCGCGAGACCATCGATCACGAAGGCGAAGTCTATCGGTTCAAGGGC
>DASUPM010000477.1:0-5452 GCA_036281095.1 Pseudorhizobium sp. | reverse complement strand
CGGGTTCATGTAGACCGTGCGGCTGTTCAGCCTGTGATCCGTCACGTTGTCGGCCAGGCCGCCATGCTGCAGGAGTCCGGTCATGACGTGGTGCCAGGCGCCATAGAGGCGCGGCAGCCCGATCAGCATCAGCGGCAGGATCGATCCCATCGCGATCGCCAGTGCTATGGTGGCCGCGTAGATGGCCAACCAGATCCGCGCAAGGCGGATGACTTTCGATTGCTCCGTCGCCGGTACGAACTCCTTTTCTTCTTGGTCAAGGTGACCGAAGGCGTTGACCAGCATCGTCTTCATGCCGTGCCATGCATCGAGAATGCCGAAGACATTGAGGAAGATGCGGAAGAGCTCGATCGGCTTCATGAAGACGATTTCCGGATCCCGCCCGACGATGATGGTGTCGGTGTGATGGCGTGTATGGCTCCAACGCCAGGTGACGGGATTGCGCATGATCATGAAGGAGGCGATCTGATAGACCACATCGTTCATCCAGCGCGTCTTGAAGGCGGTGCCGTGGCCGCATTCGTGCCAGCGGGAATCTGTCGCCGATCCGTAAAGCACGCCATAGACGAGAAAGAACGGTGCCGACCACCAGCTCGGCCAGAGCCAGGCAGCGACAGCGCCCAGGACGATCATCGAGCCGAGCCAGAGCACCGTGTCACGGATCGCCGGGGCATCGGACCGCTTCATCAGGTCCTTCATCGTCTTGCGCGGCACGTCGGTGTGGTACCACTCGGCAGAGGCAAGCCCGGTCTCGACCGCTCGGCGAGCACTCTCGCCAAGCATGCTGTAGTCGCGTTTGGTGGCATGTTCCGCAATGCTCATCGTACCCAAGCCGGAGCGCTCCCGCTGCGGAGAAGACTAAGAACAAGCAGAAATTTCACGCAATGCAGATGATGTCTTTTCTATCATCGATGATGTATTCTTCCATTTCTGATGATGGAAACCATCGAGGATAGTATGGGATCTCGTCCGACCATTCAGCAGCTGGCGGAGGCTGCGGGCGTCTCGGTGGCCACGGTTGACCGGGTTCTCAACGGTCGGCTCAAGGTGCGGGAGGAGACGGCCCGCAAGGTCTATGACGCCGCGCGCGCCATCCGCTATCACGGCTCGGAACTGATCCGACACCGCATGCAGGCGGAATTGCCGGCGATGACGCTCGGCTTTCTATTCCAGAAGCGCAGGCAACCCTTCTACCAGGCGTTCGCGGACGAAGCCCGCAAAGCGGTGGAAAACTGCGGCAGGGTGCGGGGCACGGCAGCAATCGAGTTCACCGACGAGCCTTCCACGGAAGCCGTTCTCGACAAGCTCTCTGATCTTGCAAAGAAGGCCGATGCCATCGCCTTCGTCAGTCCCGACCATCACTCCATCACGACGATGGTGAGAGATCTGCGTGGGCAGGGAAAGCCTGTCTTTTCCCTCCTATCGGATTTCGTCCAGGGCGTACGGAACCACTATATCGGCCTCGACAACATCAAGGTCGGCCGCACGGCAGCGTGGTTCATCTCGAAGACGGCGCAGCGGCCCGGAAAGGTTGCGCTCTTCGTCGGCGGATTTCGTTGGCATGGCCATGAGCTGCGCGAAACCGGTTTTCGCAGCTTCTTTCGCGAATATGCGCCTGAGTTCGACGTGCTGGACACCTACGTCAATCTCGACACGCGCGCCGTCACCGAAGAAGCCGCGCGCGGATTGCTGCATCGCCAGCCCGACCTCGTTGGTCTTTATGTCGCCGGCGGCGGCATGGAAGGCGCGATCAAGGCAATTCGGGAAAGCACGCAGGATCTCCCGCCCTCCGTCGTCGTCAACGAATTGACGGCGGATTCGGCAGCCGCCCTTCAGGATCATCTGATCATCGCCGCGATATCGACGCCGCTTGCCAAGCTCAGCGGTCGCGTGGTGGACATGATGGTTGACGCAAAGCTCGAGGAAAGGGAAGGCACCTCCGGACAGCTTTTTCTGCCGTTCGATCTACATGTCCCTGAAAGCCTGTAGATGATGTCATTTCATCACCGTCGACACCCGATCTTTCAGATTTGAGAGGAACGGCAATTCTGTCGATTGACGCTCTTCGTCTACCGCGCTCTATGATCCGAACCCATCAGGGAGAGCAAAAATGAGAACATCCATTCCATTCGCATTGAACCACGTGAGCGCGCCCAGCCTCGACTGCAAGCGCTTCATCGATCTCGCCGCCCGGCTCGGATGCATCGGTGTGGAGCTCCGTAACGATCTGGCGGAAAAGAAGCTGAACGATCGGGCCTTCTTCGATGGCGAAGAGCCTGCCACGGTCGGGGCCTACGCGCAGAAGAAGGGCGTCCGGCTGCTGGGGCTCTCTGAAGTCTACGGTTTCAACAACTGGAGCCCGGCCATGGCGGAGAAGGTGCGAAGGCTGATCGCGCAGGCGGTCTCCAGCGACGCAGAAAGCATCAGCCTCATTCCGCGGAACGATGCGCCGGCGCAAACCGACACCGAACGGGCTTCGCATCTCAGGACGGCGCTTGCCGCAATCCTGCCCATGCTCGCGGAGGCGGGGCTGGTCGGTTTGATCGAGCCGCTTGGCTTCGCCACGTCCTCCCTGCGCAGCAAGCGTGAGGCTGTCGAGGCGATTGAGGCTGCCGGCGGAGAAACAAGCTTCCGCCTAATACACGATACGTTTCACCATCACATCGCAGGGGAGACGGACTATTTCCCGGAATACACGGGGATCGTGCATATTTCGGGTGTCGTGAATCCGGACCTGGCCGCCGATCGGATGCGTGATGAGCATCGAGGCCTCGTTGATGCTCGGGATCGGCTCGACAATATCGCGCAGATCAGAGACCTGCTCGATCGGGGCTACACGGGCGCCTTTTCCGTCGAGGCCTTCTCACCCGTTGTTCACTCGCTTTCCGACCCCGAAGCAGAGTTCGGGCGCTCCTTCGACTACCTTCGATCCGCCATCCGTTGATGCTCCCGGTCCAATCGAGATTGACTCCCGATCAAAATGGAATAATCATTCCATCCGTTCGGGAGAAATGACGGTTTCCTTCCACGAGGAGATGGGAGGAGGTTCGGCTCGGACACGGGAGAATTAGGATACCGGCGTTTGCGGGTGAACCGGCACCCGAAGTGGAGGAGAGATCATGAAGAAGCTTATTCTGGGCGCCATCACGGCGGCCCTCATGTCGACTGCGGCCCATGCGGAGAACATCGGGGTTTCAATGGCCCTGTTCGACGACAACTTCCTTACCGTACTGCGCAATGGCATGAACGACTATGCAAAGACGCTGGATGGGGTGAGCCTCCAGGTGGAAGATGCGCAGAACGACGTCGCCAAACAGCTTGACCAGATCAACAACTTCATCGCCTCGGGTGTGGACGCCATCGTCGTGAACCCGGTGGACACGTCGGCAACGGAAGCGATGACCAAGGCCGCCGAGTCGGCCGGGGTGCCGCTCGTCTATGTCAACCGTCAGCCGATCAACGTCGACACGCTGCCGGACAACCAGGCATTCGTCGCCTCGAACGAGCAGGAATCCGGCACGCTCGAAACCAAGGAAGTTTGCCGGCTGCTGGAAGAAAAGGGCAAGAACCCGGCCCGCATCTACATCATGATGGGCGAACTTTCCAACCAGGCCGCAGTCATGCGCACGCAGGACATCAAGGACGTGATGAAATCGGGCGAGTGCCAGGTCGAGTTGCAGATCATCGACGAGCAGACCGCGAACTGGTCGCGCGACGAGGCGCAGGATCTGATGACCAACTGGCTCTCCACCGGCGAAAAATTCGACGCCCTGATCTCGAACAACGATGAAATGGCCATCGGCGCGATCCAGGCAATGAAGGCCGCCAACATTTCGATGGAAGAGGTCATCGTGGCCGGGGTCGATGCGACGCAGGATGCCCTCGCCGCCATGGAAGCCGGCGATCTCGACGCCACCGTATTCCAGGACGCAGCCGGACAGGGCAAGGGCGCCGTCGACGCGGCCCTGAAGCTCGCCAAGGGGGAGAGCGTGGAGCAGAAGGTATACATTCCGTTCCAGCTCGTCACTCCCGCCAACATAGGCGACTACAAATCGAAGAACTGACGCGACCGGGATAAATCGGGGAGCGGCCCGCATGTGGCCGCTCCCTCAGGACCGATTTGCGGCAATACGGAAGCCGCTGCATCCGGGAGTTATTGGATGGCTACCTCCAAGTCGCACGGCGTCGGCGGCATCGCCTTCGATATGCCGAAGCGCCATTGGCCAAACGAGATGAACGTGCTCATAGCACTGATCCTCATCGTCGGTATCTTCGAAGTGCTCGGCCACCTGATGATGGGACAGAGCTTTCTCTTCGACACCTCCGGGCGCAGCGGCTCTATTTTCAACGAGCAGCGGCTGCGCATCATCATATTGCAGGTCTCCATCGTCGGCATCATCGCCATCGGAGTGACGCAGGTGATCATTTCCGGCGGCATCGACCTGTCATCCGGTTCGGTCGCCGGTGCCGCCGCGATGATCGCCATGAGTTTTGCCCAGGTCGCCGAGGTCAACGGCAACGCCAACCCGACGCTTGCGCTCGCCCCTTGGGCCACGGACCTGCCGGTCATCGTGCCGCTCGTCATCGGCATCCTTTGCGGCCTGTTGGCGGGCATGATCAATGGCGCCCTGATTGCCTATACCGGGATCCCGCCGTTCATAGCCACGCTGGGGATGATGGTAACCGCACGCGGTGTCGCCAAATGGTGGACGGAGGGAAGGCCCATATCATTTCCGACCGATGGCTACCGCGTCTTCGGCGACGGATTGATGCCGGTCTTCATTTTCGCGGCGCTCGCTATCCTTTTCCATCTCGTCCTGCGGCACACGGTGTACGGAAAACACACATATGCCATCGGCTCCAACGAAGACGCAGCACGGATGTCCGGCATCAAGATCGGCCGCCACAAGGTGCTCGTCTACACGATCGCCGGCATACTTGCGGGCATCGCCGCAATTGTCCTGTCGTCGAAGAACCTGACCGCCCAGGCCGGCATGGGCATGATGTACGAGTTGGACGCCATCGCCATGGCCGTCATAGGAGGCGTTTCGCTCTCGGGAGGTCGCGGCTCCATCATCGGCACCGTGCTCGGCGCGCTCATCTTCGGCGTCATCATCTCAGGCTTCACCTTCCTGAGGCTCGACGCCTACTACCAGGAAATGGTCAAGGGCGGGATCATCGTCGCCGCCGTCGTACTCGATCAGTGGCGCCAGCGCCGCGCAGCCCTAGGCCCATGAGGGAGGACAGCATGGCTGACAGCAGCATCATTCTCGAGACCCGCGACCTGACGAAGCATTATGGCGGCGTCCACGCCCTGGAAAGCGCCAATTTCCTCATCCGGAAAGGCGAGCATGTCGCGATCATGGGCGACAACGGAGCCGGGAAATCGACCTTCGTCCGGCAGATCACCGGGGTGGAGCGCCCGAGCCGCGGCCAGATCATCTTCAACGGG
>DASUPM010000476.1:0-3861 GCA_036281095.1 Pseudorhizobium sp. | reverse complement strand
CCGGCGATGCGATCGGCGCGGACGAGTTCCTCCCGAACATGGGCTCAGAAGATTTCCTCTTGTGCCTATCGCGCCAGGCGCTGGAAGCGTCTTGCGCCGAGGCATCGGTCCAGCCACGGCAGAAGGTTCGCGAAACCCGGGCAGCACTCGTGGAGCATTTCGCAAACGAGCACTTCGTCCATCCGTCGGGCCGCTTCGCGCCACCGGCCGACGAGCTGCTCGACTGGATCCGAGCAGGTGCTGCCACGGATGTCATCGGCGCGGGCGAGGACGAAGGCAATCAAGCTGATGACCCTGCTGAAGATCACGATAGCCTGATCAATGAAGAGCCGGATCAGAAAGATCTGCAGGGTACCGCCAACGAGCACGACGAAGGCTTTGATCAGAGGGCTGCAGCATGACCGCCGCCCTCCGGTCGAATATTTCAGCACCCACCCCCGATATTTCGGGGGTGGAGTTTGCCACCAGCGCCGATGGCATGCCCGTCGCCCGCATCGATGACCTAGTCCTCGCGATGGTCACATCGTCCAGCGGCTTTGCCTTTCTTGCGAGCGCGATCTTCGTGCGCCGGCCGCTGGCAGAGCTGACGCGCGCCGACTTCATCGGGCACGATGGCCGGGTGGCCGATGAGGCCGAGTTCCGTGTGCGCGTCGCCGAGACCGCTGGTCACAAACGTGATCTGGCTACGCTGAACCGCGTGCAGGCACGCATGTCAGCAAGCACCCCATGGGGTGGATCGCAGATGGCGGTCATTTACGCCGAGGGCGTCGTCGCCCACATGACATCAAGCCATGGTGGCTTTCATCTGTCGGTAGATCGCAACGCCAAGGTCCATCCCCTGCTGCGGAAGGACACGACCTGGTACGAGGAAGACTGCGAATGGGCGATCGTGGCGCTGAGCTTTCCAGATCTGTTCACCGGCTACGAGAGATCCCTGGCGGAGAAGACCATCCGCAATACCTGGCCGGATGCCTGGGAGGCGATCCACCGCTGCAAGCTGGCCGAGGGGGAAAGCTGGGCCAAGGATCGACGGGCGTTCGATCAGCGTCATGCGGCAGACCATGTCGTCATATCGGCAATATTCTCCGATCAGCACCCAGGCATGACCGAGGTCGTGGCGGTCGTCGGCGGTGATCGAAGGGCCAGCGACGATGAGCGTCGCTTTCTGGTGCCGAGCGACGAGTATGCGGGGCGCGGCCGGTTCGGCTTCGTCATCGATCCCGCCCGTCATGCTCAGTATCACGGGCCGTCCTCCTTCATCGGATGGCGAAGCCGAGGGAGCGGGTCATGATCGACATCTTCGCTTCAAACCCGCTGGCGAAGGCAATCTGCGCGCGGCGTGAGACCCAGTGGCATCTCGGTTGTCTCACCCGGCAGATTGCAGCGCGCGCCGGACGGCAGGCGATCACTGTGAGGGTCCGGAGCCGGGCGCGACGCCGGTCCGGTCCCCGGCTTTATCGTCATGAGCCGCAGACCGGCTGGCCTTTGAACGATGGCGCGAACTCGACACGCTCGCACACCGGTTGGCATTGCAACAGCAAGTCATCGATGAACTCGAGCTTTGTGGAGATGCCGCCTTCCCGCCCGTAGCGGGATAGGTGGATCCAAGGAGGTGCGGCGGGGTGGCTTCCTGCCGCCTGAAGTTTACAAAAAGGGGGCGGGCTTGGACATGTCGTTCCCCGCCGGCTTGCAACTGATATCGGACCCGTGCCCGGACTGCCCTTCTTTTCGTTGCGGTCTGAACCGGCGGCCGGTCGTTTCAAGGCCGCTTTCGCGCCGCGAGGCGGCCGACCCAGCCTCTCTTCGCGAGGGCAGGCTCGCGGGCTGCTCAGGTCAGGACCTGCTGGCCCGCAAACCTGCCCTGCTTGTTTTGCCGGATCGGACCTGTGAAGCCGCCCGTCCCTTGCCGGTTCTGGTCGTCCGCATCGAAGGGCAGACCGGCACGGGCCGGAACCGCTTCGGCAGCCAAGGAAGGAACAAACATGGCCAAGCCCTCTACCCCAAACCGCTCCAACGCCAGATCGGCGCAATCCCGCCGCGGCACCACCCTCGAAATGGTCCGCCTCTCCTGCCCCGACGCGACACAGGCGTTCAAGATCGCCGAGAGCTTCGGCACGGCAGTCGTCGACAGCGATGGTATCCGCGGCCTTCACGAGCGGCTGATCGTCGAGACCGCCGACAGCCTCTCCGAAGGCCTCGGTGAGAAGGCGATGCAGATCCATCTGCAGCGGATTGTCGGGGCCTATGTCGGATCGGCGCATGGCGCCGGACAGTTCTACTCCCGCGCCGTCACCGAGGCGCGCGACGCGACCGCCAAGGCATCGAACGATGCCCGCGACGAGGATCTCGACGGTCCGGTCGGCTACGATAGCGGCGCTCAACGCAAGCGGGAGTTCGCGGCCGATATGGGCGTCCAGTCCCACGCGCTGCGCATGGCAGCCGAAGGAGCGGTCACGGCCTACGAACAGGTTGTCGGCGAAACCTGGAAGCCTTTCGACCGCCCGGTCGAGAACCCCGGCGCTTCGCTCGACCGCAAGGCGGCAGAGGCCCAGATGGCGGCTCTAGGATAAGTACCATCGGCGGGGGTAACCCCGCCCTTCCCACTTGATAAGAGGCCGGCGCTCATGAGCGCCGGCCTTTTCTTATGTCGAATGGGAAAGCTGGAGACGTGCCTGTCGCGGCCCGTCCCGTTCGGCGGTCCTGCAGGAGCCGGGCGCCCATGCAACGGCTTTGCCGTCCTCCACGCTGTTGCGGCCGTTCCGGTGCATGGGCGCACCATCGGCTCCTGCCTTAGGACCTCCGTGACGGACCGCGACAGGCGCGGTCTCTGAATAAGGAGAAAGAAGCCATGGTCAGGAAAACGGATAGCGATCGCATCGACATCTATACGCGGATCACAGACCGGATCGTTGAGGATCTCGAACAGGGCGTACGCCCCTGGATCAAACCATGGAGCGCCGCCAACACCAGTGGCCGGATTACCCGGCCGGTACGCCACAACGGCTTGCCCTATTCGGGGATGAACGTGCTGCTCCTGTGGTCGGAGCAGATGTCGCGGGGTTTCTCCTCCTCGATGTGGATGACATACAAACAGGCTCTCGAACTGGGCGGAGCCGTGCGAAAAGGCGAAACGGGCTCGACGGTCGTCTTCGCCAGCCGCTTCACGAAGTCTGAAGCGGACGGCAATGGCAACGAGGTTGATCGGGAAATCCCGTTCCTGAAGACATATTCCGTATTCAACATCGAGCAGATCGATGGGTTGCCCGACACCTATTATGCGCCACCCGCAAAGCTGCGGGATCCCGTTGACCGGATTGAAAGCGCCGATCGCTTCTTCCGCAACACCGGCGCGGTTATCCGGCACGGCGGCAACCAAGCATACTATTCGCCCGTCATGGATTATATCCAGATGCCGTCCTTCGAGGCCTTTCGCGACGCTGCCGGATACGCAGCCGTCCTCAGCCATGAGGCAACGCACTGGACAGCGGCGGAACACCGGGTTGTGCGTGACCTGTCGCGCTATGCAAAGGACCGCACGGAACGCGCACGCGAAGAGCTCATCGCGGAGCTCGGCAGTTGCTTCCTCTGCGCCGATCTCGGCATCGCGCCGGAGCTCGAGCCACGGCCCGATCACGCGTCCTACCTACAGTCCTGGCTATCGGTCCTTGCCAACGACAAGCGAGCCATATTCCAGGCTGCGGCTCATGCGCAGCGAGCCGTCGCATTCCTGCATTCGCTGCAGCCGGAAGAGGAGGTGCTTGCTGCGGCGTGAAACTCGGGCTCGGTCGACACCACCGATGGTATCCACGTTCCGTTGTTCCTTGAGACCTTGTGCGATGTCTGCGTCCAGCCTTCCCCAGA
>DASUPM010000475.1:0-3768 GCA_036281095.1 Pseudorhizobium sp. | reverse complement strand
AGGAAAATGTTAAGCGGCTCCCGAAAAGGTAGCCGCCGTTCGCCGGTGATGAAACGGACGGCGATCGACGAGATCACCCCTGTGAGGCGAGCTTCGATTCAAGCGACTCGATGCGAGCCTTCAGCGCCTCGTTTTCGTCGCGGGCCCGCGCCGCCATTTCACGGACGGCTTCGAATTCCTCGCGCTTGACCACGTCCATGCTGTTCAGGAAGCGTTCCGCCTGCGCCTGGAACGCCGTCTCCACTTCTTTGCGCACGCCTTGCGCCGCACCCGCGGCGTCCGTCATAAGCTTGGCGAAGTCGTCGAGAATACGGTTGGTGCCGCTGGACATGGTCTTCAACTCCATCGTTCTGGCCCGAGCCAGGCGTTCATCTCTGTGGATGAAGTAGGGTGTGCGGCGCCGGCTTGCAAGCGCGATTGCCGCCCCCGGGAGATTCGCCTTGACCGGCGTTTGGCGTCCCGCCATGTTCCCCGCCCAACGCCAACCACGGATGCTGCTGTTTTGATCGAAAGCCTGAAGCTGTCTGCGCTCATGCCCTTTCCGGAGATCGACCCGGTTGCCCTCTCCATAGGACCGCTGGCCATCCACTGGTATGGACTTGCCTATGTCGCGGGAATCCTGTGCGGCTGGTTCTATGCGCGGCAGATTGCCCGCAGGGATCATCTGTGGCCGAACGAGCGCTCTCCGATCACCGCAACGCATCTCGACGATTTCCTCGTCTGGGCTGCGGTCGGCATCGTTCTCGGCGGCCGGCTCGGCTATGTCCTGTTCTACGACTTTGCGGCAGTGTCGCAGGACCCGATGCGGGCAATCGAGATCTGGAACGGCGGCATGTCGTTTCACGGCGGGTTCCTCGGCGCCACCCTGGCAATGATGATGTTCGCACGCCGAAACGGCATTCCCGTCCTCAGCATGTTCGACATCATCGCTGCGGTCGTGCCCTTCGGCCTGTTCTTCGGCCGCATCGCCAACCTCATCAATGGGGAACTGTGGGGACGCCTGAGCGACGCGCCCTGGGCGGTGGTATTTCCGACCGGCGGCCCCTTCTCCCGCCACCCGAGCCAGCTCTACGAAGCAGCGCTCGAGGGGATTCTCCTGCTCCTGGTCCTGGCCATCCTGGTGTTCGGGGCGAAGGCGCTGAAGCGTCCCGGCCTCGTCTCGGGAGCCTTCCTGCTCGGCTACGCCCTCTCCCGCATCTTCGTGGAATTCTTCCGGGAGCCCGATGCCCAGCTCGGCTACCTCGCCTTCGGCTGGCTGACCATGGGAATGTTGCTGTCGCTGCCCATGGCGGCACTGGGCTTGTGGCTCATGCTCCGCGCGCGCCTCGCCCCTGCGTCCGCCTGACCTGCGGGAAGGAGGCAGAGCGATGAGCACGCCCCTGTCGCAGAAGATCAAGGCGCTGATCCGCGCTGCGGGTCCGATCAGCGTCACCGACTATTTCTCCATGTGCCTCGCCGATCCCGAACACGGCTACTATCGGACCCGCGAACCCTTCGGCAGCGCCGGCGATTTCATCACCGCCCCCGAGATAAGCCAGCTCTTCGGCGAGATGATCGGCGTCTTCATGGTGCATGCATGGCAACGCCATGGCTCGCCCGCCGAGGTCCAACTTGTCGAGATCGGGCCCGGCAGGGGAACGATGATGGCGGATATGCTGCGTGTCATCAGGAAGCTCGCGCCTCCTCTGTTCGATGCAATGAACATTCACCTGGTCGAAACCAGCGACCGGCTGCGCGGCATCCAGCGCGTCACGCTGGAAGCCTATTCGACCAAAGTGACATGGCACGACAGCTTCGAGAAGGTGCCCGAAGGCCTCACGCTGATCGCCGCCAACGAACTTTTCGACGCCATACCGATCCGCCAGTTCGTGAAGACACCGACGGGCTTCCGGGAGCGGCTGGTCGGCCTCGATGCCGCCGGCCAGTTGTCCTTCGCCGCGGGAGTGGCGACGCTCGATCCGCAACTCCTGCCTCAGGCCGGGGCATCGGTTCCCGACGGAACGATCTTCGAACTTGCACCGGCACGCCAGGCCGTCATGCTGGCGATCTGCGAACGCCTTGCCCGGTTCGGCGGAACCGCCCTCGTCATCGACTACGGTCATATGGTTTCCGGCTTCGGCGATACGCTTCAGGCCGTGCGGGCGCATGATTTCGATCCGCCGCTGGCACATCCCGGCGAAGCAGACCTGACGAGCCACGTGGACTTCGAGGATCTGGCAAGGGTCGCGGTCGCCGCCGGCCTGCACCTCAACGGCGGCCTGAGGCAGGGTGATTTTCTCCTCGGTCTCGGGCTTGCGGAGCGAGCTTCCGCCCTGGCAAAAGGCAAGGAGCCTGCCGAACGGAAACTTATTGAAGCCGCCGTGGATCGCCTGGCAGGCGAAGGAGCCGGAAAGATGGGCGAACTGTTCAAGGTTATCGCCGTTTCGTCACCCGCGATCGATCTTGCACCGTTCCGGCCGGTCGGCTGAGAGACGGTTGCAGATTGACAGCCCCCGCGCCGGTGCGCCAACATTGACGACGGGGGACATCAGACAGACCCGGATTGCCGTGCTCCGCGACCTCCTTTTCCTGTACAACAGCGAGACAGACGACCGATGAAGGAACACCATGTGCCGACACCGATCGAGAGCCCGACGCTGACCGATCGCGGTCGCGGCCGCATCCGCCACGGCTTCTTCACCCGTGAAGGCGGCGTCTCCGGAGGCATCTATGAAGGGCTCAACGTCGGCAGGGGATCCGGCGACCGGCCCGAAGACGTCAGCGAGAATCGTGCCCGCGTCTGCCGCTGGTTCGGGCTGCCGGCGGACAGGCTCGCAACGGTCCACCAGATCCACTCCCCGGATGTCGTTGTCGTCGACGGCAATCACGGCGGCGACCGGCCCCGGGCGGACGGGATGGTCACCGCCTCGCCCGGCGTGGTGCTCGGTGTCCTGTCCGCCGACTGCGGGCCGATCCTGTTCAGCGACGGGACCAACGGCATCATCGGCGCGGCGCATGCCGGCTGGAAAGGCGCCCTCGGCGGCGTCCTGGAGAACACGATCGAGGCAATGGTGGCGCTGGGGGCGGAGAGATCCGCCATCATCGCCTGCCTCGGACCGTCCATCGGCCCGAAGAGCTATGAGGTCGGGCCTGAATTCGTCGACCGCTTTCTCGGCTACGATTCGTCATACCAGACGTTCTTTTCCCCTTCGCCAAAAGAGGGGCATGCCTATTTCGACCTGCAGGGTCTGACGGTCAGGCGGCTGGCGGACGCTGGCGTCGAAGCCCTGAGCCTGGGTCTGGATACCTATCCGGATGAACGGCGCTTCTTCTCCTATCGCCGCACGACGCATCGCGGCGAGCCGGACTACGGCCGCCAGATTTCTGCAATTGCAATCATGGAGGATTGAGATGGCCCTTCACTTCGAACGGAGCGAATTCGAACAGAGGCTCGCTCGCCTCCTGGAAAGGATGCGTGAGGAGAAGCTCGACGCCCTCCTGCTTTTCGCCCAGGAAAGCATGTACTGGCTGACCGGCTACGATACCTTCGGCTACTGCTTCTTCCAGACGCTGGTGGTGAAGTCCGACGGCACGATGACGCTTCTGACCCGCTCGGCCGACCTGCGGCAGGCACGTCATACCTCCATCGTGGAGAACGTCGTTGTCTGGGTCGATCGCGTCAACGCCGATCCGACACTCGACCTGAAGAACCTGCTGGACGACATGGACCTCCTGGGCGCCCGGATCGGTGTGGAATACGACACCCATGGCATGACCGGCCGGGTTGCG
>DASUPM010000474.1:0-2569 GCA_036281095.1 Pseudorhizobium sp. | reverse complement strand
GTCACCTGAAGGCCGAAGTCTTCTATCCGATGACATACGGCCTCGCCCTGCTGGCGGGGATCAAGCTGATGTGGGATGCGGTGATGTGATCTGACTGGTCCGCGGAACATGATGCTGCGCCGCACACAAAACCTTGCCGGGCCGATGCGTTTGACCTAGCCTGCGGTCATGACGAACGCGGACCCTTTTGCGGCCATTGCCGATCCGAACCGGCGCCACCTGCTCGAAGAGCTTCGGCGTGCCCCGCGGACCGTCAACGAACTGGCAGAGGGGCTGCCGATCAGCCGCCCGGCGGTGTCCCAGCACCTGAAGGCGCTGCTGGACTGCGACCTGGTCAGGGTCAGCAACAAGGGAACGCGCAGGATCTATTCGGTCAACAATCGGGGGTTCGACAGGCTCAATCTCTGGCTTGACCAGTTCTGGTCGTGACCCTTGCGGCCACGGCCAGACGCTGCTTTTCTTGATTGGTGCCGCTAGGATGCCCGGACTTTCTTACACTGGGCTGCGGCAGGACGTTTCCGCGGACTTTAGTGACGCGTGGATGCCTTCAGACGTTGCATCTCATCCTTGAGACGAAGCTTGCGGCGCTTGAGATCGGCGATCTCGCGGTCGTCGGCTGAGGGAGAAGCCATTACATTCTGCAACTCGTCCTCCAGAGCGCCGTGTTTCTTTTCAAGCGATGCAATATGAGCCTGAATGGTCATGTCGGCATGTCCTCCTTGGATAACCTGCCCGGCCATTACCTTGGCCAAAGGCTTCAGGTTTACGAACGAAGTGTGACATGAAGTGCCGCGTTTGTCGAAGGTGAAATCATGGTTTGAACAGGGCAAAATCATGGTCTTGCATAACTTCCCGTTAAAGCCGTTTGGTGCTAGGAGCTTGCTCCAGACGCCGGCATTCGGCAGAGGTTTCGATCGGAATGGGGACAGCAGTCATGGCGGACCAGGAACAGGCGGATATTCGGCTGGCGCTGGCCAGGCTCCGCCAGGAGCATGAGGATTACGATGCCGCCATCAACGCCATGATCCAGGTCGGCTGCGAAGCGCTTCGTGTCCAGCGGATGAAGAAGAAGAAGCTGGTCGTCAAGGACAGGATCACCCAGCTCGAAGATCAGGTTCTTCCAGATATCATCGCCTGAGGAGGAGGAGCGACAATGATCTCCGACCGGCCCGCCGTCGCCATCATCATGGGAAGCCAGTCCGACTGGGAAACAATGAAGAACGCCGCCGACATGCTCGACCAGCTCGACATCGGCTACGAGGCGAGAATCGTCTCGGCGCACCGCACGCCCGACCGGCTCGTCAGCTTCGCCAAGGGCGCGCGAGACGAGGGCTTCAAGGTCATCATTGCAGGCGCCGGCGGCGCCGCACACCTGCCCGGCATGGCGGCGGCGATGACGCCGCTTCCCGTTTTCGGCGTGCCGGTACAGTCGAAAGCCCTGTCCGGCCAGGACAGCCTTCTGTCGATCGTCCAGATGCCGGCGGGCATTCCCGTCGGCACGCTTGCGATCGGCAAGGCGGGTGCCGTCAATGCGGCGCTGCTCGCAGCCGCCGTTCTTGCCCTCGGCGACGAGGATCTGGCCGACCGGCTCGACGAGTGGCGGGCAGCGCAGAGCGCGTCGGTTGCAGACTATCCGATGGACGAGGAAGAATGACAGTCAGGACGATCGGGATCATCGGCGGCGGCCAGCTGGGCCGCATGCTCGCCATGGCGGCCGCACGGCTGAATTTCCGCACGGTGATTCTCGAGCCGCAGTCGGATTGTCCCGCCGCACAGCTGGCAAGCGAGCAGATCGTCGCGCCCTATGACGATCCCGAGGCGCTCGATGCGCTCGCCCGGGCCGTGGACGTCGTGACATACGAGTTCGAGAACGTACCCGTTTCTGCTGCCGAACGGTTGCAGCGCGCGGTACCGGTCTATCCGCCGCCGAAGGCCCTCGACGTCGCCCAAGACCGGCTGGCGGAAAAACGCTTCCTGAACGATTGCGGAATCGGCACCGCCCGGTTTCACGCGGTCGACAGCCAGCAGGATCTCCAGAAGGCGCTGGCCGACTTCGATGGTCGAGGCGTGCTCAAGACCCGGCGGCTCGGCTACGACGGCAAGGGGCAGCGCGTGTTCCGTTCCCCCGGGGACGACCCGGCCGGCGCCTTCGAGGCGCTCGGAAACGTCCCGCTGATTCTCGAAAGCCTCATTCCCTTCGAACGCGAATTGTCGATCATCGCGGCGCGCGACGGGCAAGGAGCAGTGACCTCCTACGACCCTGCGGAGAACATCCACCGGAACGGCATCCTGCATACATCGGTGGTCCCGGCGACCATCCCCGATTCCGCCGCAGCCGCCGCCGGGGATGCCGCCCGCCGGCTTCTCGATGCCCTCGGCTATGTGGGCGTCATCGGCATCGAGTTCTTCGTCATGGCGGACGGCAGCCTGATCGCCAACGAGATCGCGCCGCGCGTCCACAACACCGGCCACTGGACGGAAGCGGCCTGCATCGTCTCCCAGTTCGAGCAGCACATCCGCGCGGTGGCCGGCTTGCCGCTCGGCGACGCCCGCCGCCATTCCGACTGCC
>DASUPM010000473.1:0-4525 GCA_036281095.1 Pseudorhizobium sp. | reverse complement strand
TAGGGGCTGAAATCGGTGACGTCCGTCGCGACGAGCTCGTCGGCGACGTGGACGGCCCCGTTCGCATCGAAGAAGGCCTTGGCCGCCCGGATGAGGTCATGGCCGAAGACGTAGTCCGCCGTGAGCGTGAAGAACTTCTTGTCCTTCACCATCCCGTCGCGCAGAAGGGCGCTGCCCACGGCATTGACCATCACCGTGTTGGGGATGTCGGTGCAGAACATATAGCGGTTGCAGCTTTCGCCCCGGAGCGTATCGGAACGCGGGCCGGTGGCGATGAAGAGCTTCTTGTTCCGCGCCGCGACCTGAGAGATGGCGAGCGCCGAAGCCGAACTGATCTCGCCCATTAGCAGCGAAACCTGATCCCGCTCGAGCATGCGTTGCGCCTTGGTGGCCGCCGTATCCGGCTTGATCGAATCCTCCGACATGATCTTCAACTGCCGTCCCAGGACGCCGCCCGCCGCATTGATCTCCTCTGCCGCGAGATTAATGCCGGCCACCGCCCATTCGCCGAGCGCGCCCAGGAAGCCGGTCATCGGCGTCAGATGACCGATAAGGATCGGATCTGCCTGTGCCCGAACGATTGCCGGCAAGCCCAATACGCCCGCGGCCGCGACGCCGGCGCCCAGCTTGAGCGTGCTGCGCCGGCTGATCATGCCATTTTCACTGGATTTCCATTCTGTCATTGTTCTTCCTCCCCGATCCGCGAATTGTCGCGCATTGCGACACGCCCTCCTCGACGACGCGGTATCATCGGAACTGTATCGACTGGGGCCGTGACGCGGAAATACGATTTGCCGAAGCCACCCATAAGCTTGACTTATAGGCGGCGGAGGTATCTCCTTCCGCCATGGAAATCCGTCAGCTGCGCTATTTCATCCAGATCGTCGAGAGCGGCAGCCTGTCCAAGGCGTCGGAACTTCTCCATGTCGCGCAGCCGGCGCTCAGCCAGCAACTTGCCAAGCTAGAGGAGGAGATCGGCAAGCCGCTCCTGATACGCTCGGCGCGCGGCGTCCAGCCTACCGAAAACGGGCTGGCACTCTACCAGCACGCCCGCTTCATCATGCGCCAGTTCGACCAGACGCTGTCGATCGCGCGCAGCGATGCCGGCGCGGTGCACGGCATGGTGACGATCGGTCTGCCCGCCACGACGGTGGCGGCCATCGGCCTGGCGCTCGTCAAGCGCATTCGCGAACGCTATCCGAAAGTCCTGATCAATGTCGTCGAAGGCATGAGCGGCCATATCGGACACCTGATGCGGCTCGGCCAGCTTGATCTTGCCGTGCTTTTTCGAGACGACGTGGCACGAGACCTGCGTGTCGAGCCGCTGTTCATCGAGGAGCTCTTCGTCATCGTGGCGGACCACAGCGGGCTGATCCCTGCGCATGTCAAGGCGGTCACCATCGAGGACGTCTCGGAGATGCCACTCATCCTGCCCACGAGCTCCCATGGCCTGCGGCAGCGCATCGAGGCGGAATTCGAAAACCGGGGATTGTCGACCAAGGTGGTGGCCGAAATCGATAGCCTGTCGTTGCTGATGAACTGCGTCTATGACGACATGGGTGCAACCATCAAGCCGATGGGCGCGGTGATGCTGGAGGGGCTGCGCGGGCGCAAATGGCGCGCCCTGCCTGTCTCGAATGCACGCTTCCGGCGTCGCAATTTCCTCTATTCGCTGCCGACCGAACGTCTCACCACCGCAGCCGCAGTCGTCGCCGGCGAACTGAAGGAGGCGGTGGCGGAGCTTGTTGCGGATGGAAGCTGGCAGGGTTTCGAAGCGGTGGAAGACAGAGGCGCCTCGTCAAGAGGCCGCTCTCCTGCCCTCGCCGCCGAGTAGGTTCGACAACTCGTCTGCGGCACTTCTGAGCATCCGCTCCTTCTCCTCCAGAGCGGCATCGCTCATTCGCCAGACGGGGCCGGAAATTCCGATCGCGGCGACCGTGCGTCCGGAGAAGTCCCTTACCGGAACGGCCATGCAGCGCACGTCCGGATCGAGTTCTCCCCGGTCATGCGCGATTTCCTCCTTCCGCACGCGGGCGACTTCGGCGAGAAGCGCGGCGGGCTCGGTCAATGTTGCCGGCGTGAAGCGCGGCCTGCCGATCGCATGGACCATCGCCTCGAGCTCCTCCTCGGCCATCGCGGCCATCAGCGCCTTGCCTATGGCCGTGGCATGAGGTGGCCTCAGCGCTCCGGTGCGGTCCGACAGGGTCAGGAGACCTGTCGCCTCCGTGCGCGCCACGACGATGATATCGTGCTGCACCCTGATCGCCAGATGCGCCGCGTCGCGGGTCGCTGCGCTCAGCTTCTCGAGGATCGGCGTGCCGAAGGCCACGAGGGTATTTTCCTCCCGCGCGCCTGCCGCCAGCATGAAAACCCGCGGCCCGATGCGATAGCGCCGGGTGTCGTCGTCCTGAACCAGAAACCCCAGCGAAACCAGGGTCTTGATCAGATGAAAAGCGGTACTCGTGTGCAGACCGACCTGAACGGAAAGATCCGCGAGACCGATGCCTTCCGGACGCGCCGCGACGGCATCGAGAAGCGCCGCAGCGCGCTGGAGCGACTGTATGCCGGCCCCCCGTTCGCCGGAACCGCCTTCCTTGGGCGGGCGGCCCTTGCGAGACACGGTCTGGCTCTCATCTCTGCCGGTCATCCGGATCTTTCTCGCTCTCGCTCATTCATCCTTGACCGGCGTCGTTACCACGATGAAGGTCAGATCGCCTAGCCCGGTGTTCTGGATCGAGTGCCAGGTTCCCGGCGGCAGGAAGACGACGTCGTGCTTCCGCACCACCGTGTTCTTCCCGTCGATTTCCATCAGCCCCTCGCCCTCGAGCACGTGATAGATCTGCTCCTGCACCTTGTGCACATGTCGTTCCACATAGGCCATCGGCTGGTAGGTCGAGATTCGATAGTCCAACTGCCGCGAGCCGGTGGTCGACGGGTGCACCAGCGCCTTTGACAGCGCTCCGCCGTAATGTGCCGGGAACTGCTGCCAGGGCTCTTCTGCGATGTTGCGGATCACCGCCTTGTATTCGCTGCTCATATAGCTCTCCTCCTCTTCTTCTCTCAGCCGGCCGGGCTCCACGCGCCGCCGAATACCGGCTCCTTCGGCGGGATGGGCGGCAGTTCCCATGCTCCTGTCGCGGGAGGACGGATATTGGCATCGACATGCACGTCGATCAGGGCGGGCTTGTTCGACGCAACCGCGGCCTTCAGGACGTCGGCGAAATCCTGCGACCGCGTGACGGTATGGCCGGCCACTCCGGCAGCCTTCGCCCACATCGCGAAATCGGGATTATAGGGCTCCTTGTTTTCGCCGTGGTAGAACGCAGTCCCGTACTCGCGTCCGCCGAAATAGGCGTATTGCAGGTCACGGATGGCGCCCCAGGCGAAGTTGTTCCACACGACCCAGACCACCGGAATATTGTACTCCACCGCCGTGCAGAGGACGTGCGGCACCATGGTGAAGCCGCCATCGCCGCAGATCGACACGCAGACCTTGTCCGGCGCAGCGAGCTTCGCACCGAGGATCGAGCTCGGGCCGAAGCCCATGCCGGAATAACCCCAGGTGTTCAGCATGGTGCGCGGCCGGCGCGCCTCCCAGAACTGCATGAACCAGTTGTGGTGGATGCCGGAGTCGAGCGAGATGATCGCATCGTCGGGAAGAACCGCGCGGCAATCGGCCACGATGCGCTCCGGGCGGATCGGCGAGGAATGTGTTTCGAACCCCGGCTGGATGAACTTCTGCCACTCGGCCTTCCAGCCGGCAATATCGGCATGCCAGGGCTGCAGACGCGGCGCGGCGGAAATGTTGCGTCGGTCGAGTTCGGCAAGGATCTGGCGCAGGAATGCTTTGGCATCGGCAAGAATGGCCAGATCCGGAGCATAGTTGCGGCCGAGTTCGGCATGATCGAGATCGACGTGGATGAGTTTGGTGGTCGGGAAATTCCAGGAATAGCCCGGTTTCCAGGAGGAAGCGGATCGGTCGTCGAAGCGCGCGCCGACCGCCAGCACCAGGTCCGCATGCCGCCCCGCCTGGTTGGAGGCATAGGCTCCGTTGCGGCCGATGAAGCCCAAGGATAGCGGGTCGCCCATGGCGATATTGCCCATGCCGTTGGGGGAAGAAATCACAGGAATGGAAAGCCGCCGGGCCAGCGCGACCAGTTCGTCGCCGGCTTCCGACAGGGTGACGCCGTGCCCGATGAACAGTACCGGACGTTCCGCCGCCAGGAGCCAATCGACCACGCGGGCCACATCCTCGTTGCTGGCGCCGTTGCGACGGCTGTTGAAGCCGTTCCACACGGGCTCCTCCTTCACCTCCGCATATTCCTGGAACAGATTGTAGGGAATATCGACATTGACCGGTCCGGGCCGTCCCGTGGTCATTGTGGTCGCCGCCTGGCGCAGCGCCAGCGGCAGCATTTCAACCCGGGTCGGCTGGAAGGAACGCTTCACGACCGGCTTGATGACGTTGTTGAAATCCGCCTGATGGTGCTGATTCAGCTCCTGGAACGGGCCGCGGTTGAACTGC
>DASUPM010000472.1:0-3729 GCA_036281095.1 Pseudorhizobium sp. | reverse complement strand
GTCCTCGCTGGATCGGACGAACATGACTTCCTCGTCATCATGCTCGTCCTCCACGTCGCCGATGACCATCTCGACGATGTCCTCGTGGGACACAAGGCCGTCGGTACCGCCGTATTCATCGATGACGAGAGCCATCTGGGTACGGGCCGCCTGCATGCTTTGCAGCAGGTCGGAGGCAAGCATGGATGGCGGCACGAACAGTATCTTCCGGATCAGCCCTGCCTCGGCCACGGTCTTGCTGAGATCAACACGGCCAAGATCGAATGCGGCCTTCGGCACTCGGGCCGGTTTTTCCACCTTGTCGTTCACCAGCGGCATGGGCTGCGAAGGCGCCGCGCGCGGGCTGGCGCGACGTTTGTTGCGCGCCTGCTTTGCGAGATGGGACAGGAGGTCGCGGATATGCACGAAACCACGCGGATCATCGAGAGTGTCGCAATAGACCGGCATGCGCGAACGGCCGGTCTCCTCGAAATGGATCATCAGGTCGCCCAGGGTCATCGTCATATCGACGGCCTCGATATCGGCGCGGGGCACCATGACGTCCTCCACCCTGACTTCGCGGAAGCGCAGGATGTTGTGCAGCATCGCCCGCTCTTCAGGCGAAAAGGCGCTGCTGATGTTGTCGTCGGTCATCAGCGCGTCGGCGAGGTCCTCGCGCAGGCGCTCCCCTTGGGAAGGCCTCAGGAGCCGCAACGCGCGGGCCCAGAACGACGTGTGGCTTCGGGAGTGTGGTTCCGGTCGTTGCGGACTACTTCCTTCGTCCGAAGAATTGTCCGAACCGTCCTTGCCCTCGCGGGCAGCAAGTGTCGAAATATCGTTCATCGTTCCAAGCTAGGTGATCGGGTCTTGTCCCGCATAAGGATCAGATAGGCCAAGCGTGGCCAAAATGCGAGTCTCCCGAGATTCCATCTGTTCCGCTTCATCCGGTTCCATGTGGTCGTAGCCGAACAGATGCAGGAAACCATGGACGAGAAGGTGCGTCAAATGAGCGTCGAAGCTTTTGTCCAGCTCCGCTGCTTCCCGCTCCACCGTTTCCCGAGCGATGACGATGTCTCCCAGCATGGGACCCGGCATCTTTCCCGGCTGAAGGGGAAAGGCCGGGAAGGAGAGCACGTTGGTGGGCTTGTCCTTGCCCCGCCACTCAGCATTGATCTGGCGGATGGCCTCGTCATCGGTGAAGACAAGGGACACTTCGACCGGCTGCGCCGGAAACGGCTGCTTCTCCTCCGTTTCCAGAAAGTTGGCTGCGGCAACAAGGACTCGTTCAACGACCGTATGGAGCGTTTCCTCTTCCGGCCAACCCTCGTCTTCGATGCCGATCTGGATTTCGAGTTGCGGCATGCAGTGCCGACCGCTAGCGGTCGGTCTCCTCGCTTTCTTCATGGACGGCGTACTGGGCGTCGTAGGCCCTGACGATCCGACCGACCAGCGGATGCCGCACGACGTCGGCGTCCTTGAAGCGGACGACCGAAATGCCCTCGACGCCCTTCAGGATGTGCAGCGCTTCCACCAAGCCGGACTTGACCCCGCGCGGCAGATCCACCTGGCTCGGGTCACCCGTCACGATCATCCGGGCGTTCTCGCCGAGGCGGGTCAGGAACATCTTCATCTGCATGGATGTGGTGTTCTGAGCTTCGTCGAGGATCACGGCCGCGTTGGAGAGGGTCCGTCCGCGCATGAAGGCAAGCGGGGCGATCTCGATGACACCGGCGGTGATCGCCCGCTCCACCTTGTCGCCGGGGATCATGTCGTAGAGCGCGTCATAGAGCGGCCGCAGATAAGGATCGACCTTCTCCTGCATGTCGCCGGGCAGAAAGCCGAGGCGCTCCCCGGCCTCCACCGCCGGGCGGGAAAGGATGATGCGATCGACGGCGCCCCGCTCTAGGAGCTGGGCGGCATGCGCAACCGCCAGATAGGTCTTGCCGGTGCCGGCGGGGCCGACGCCGAAAACCAGCTCCGACCGATCGAGCGCCCGCATATAGGCGTCCTGCGTCGGCGTACGGGCGACGATGGTCTTCTTGCGGGTCGAGATTTGCGCCATCGTCAGCTTGGCCTTGCGCTCCATGGTCGGAAGTTGCAGCTGGTCGTCCGATGCCACGGCCATCCGGATCGCGCCTTCCACGTCGGATGAATCCACGCTTCCGCCCTTCTGCAGCCTATCATAGAGATAATCGAGTGCCCGCCGCGCCTGGTTGGTGGCCGTAACGTCTCCGGAGATCGTCACGGAATTGCCCCGAGCACGCGCATCGACCCGAAGCCGCTCTTCCAGCAGCTTCAAGTTCTGATCGAATTGCCCGAATAGTTCGCTCGCGAGCCTGTTGTTCTCAAAGGTGAGCACGAAATGGTTGGCGTCGGTCGCAGCGGTATTGGGTTGGCGCGCGGGTGAAGAAACCAGCTCGTGTCCGTTCAAGTAGGCAAGCTCCTCGCCAGATGGATCAGGCTCCGATCAGATCATGCGCCGGCTCGGCAAACAAGCTGTTCGGCCCCGTCCCGATGATTCGTACAGGAATAATGTCACCGATCTGCGATGAATTTGCATCAACATTCACAGACAGGAGCCAGGGCGATCTTCCGATCAACTGGCCGGGCATTCTGCCTGGCTTCTCCAGAAGCAGATCGACGACTTTTCCGACACAGGATTTGGCGAAGTCGGCCTGCTGTTTCAAGAGCAGGGACTGAAGTCTTTCCAGTCGCTCCGTCTTGACCTCTTCGGAAAGGTGGTCCGGAAGGTCCGCACCCGGCGTCCCGGGACGGGTCGAATACTTGAATGAATAGGCCTGGGCATAATTGACCGCCTCGACGATGCGGAGGGTATCCTCGAAATCCGCATCGGTCTCGCCAGGAAAACCGACGATGAAATCACCCGACATCGCGATATCGGGCTTTGCATCCCTTATCCGCCCGATCAGCCGGAGATAATCCGAGGCGGTATGGCGGCGGTTCATGGCCTTCAAGATGCGGTCGGAGCCGGATTGCACGGGCAGATGCAGGTAAGGCATCAGCGCAGGAAGGTCGCGATGCGCTTCTATCAGACGGTCATCCATGTCGCGCGGATGACTGGTGGTGTAACGCAGGCGGGCGAGCCCCGGGATTTCAGCAAGACGATAGAGAAGATCGCCCAGGCCCCATTCACGCCCTTCCGGACCGGCCGCGCGCCAGGCGTTGACGTTCTGCCCGAGCAGGGTGATTTCCCGCACGCCGCCATCGACCAGTCGCTGAGCCTCGTCGAGCACCTGGTGGAACGGGCGGGAAACCTCCGCCCCGCGGGTATAGGGAACGACGCAGAAGGTGCAGAACTTGTCACAGCCTTCCTGCACCGTCAGGAACGCACTCACGCCGCGCGAACGGACACGCGCCTTTTCGGCGGCGGGCAGATGCTCGAACTTGTCCTCGACCGCATATTCGGTATCCACCACGCGGTCGCCATTGCGCGCACGACGCAAGGCGGCCGGCAGGCGGTGATACGTCTGGGGCCCGATCACCACGTCGACCGAGGGCTCGCGCCGGAGGATTTCCTCGCCCTCTGCCTGGGCCACACAGCCGGCCACTCCGATCATCAGCTCCTGCCCCCCGGCGCTGCGGGCCTTCTTCATCTCCCGAAGGCGGCCGAGTGCCGAATAGACCTTGTCGACGGCCTTTTCGCGGATATGGCAGGTATTGAGGAGGATCAGGTCCGCCTCATCCATCTGTTCCGTCGGAACGTATCCTTCGCTCGCCAACGCATCGCCC
>DASUPM010000471.1:0-2396 GCA_036281095.1 Pseudorhizobium sp. | reverse complement strand
TCCAGGCGATGCTTGCCGACATAGCACCAGGGGCAGACGACGTCGGAGACGACATCGACGGTTATGCGTTCCATGGGCCCCGCGTCCTTTCTGTACCATAACGGCCATCGGGTTCGGCCGTCAGTCCTGCACCCGCTTGTCGAACCAGACGGGAAGCTGATAGCCGTAGAGCGGCGTCTTTTCCGGATAGCCGATGTAGCTGCGCCGCGCCACCCATTGTTCGGCCACGTGGTAGAGCGGAACCAGATAATGTCCGGAGATCAGCAGCCGGTCGTAGGCGCGGACCGCTGCCTCGAAATCCTCGCGGCTTCGGGCGCTCAGCATGGCCTCGATCGCCCGGTCGATATCGGGATCGGCCGCTCCTGCGAAGTTGTTGCTACCCTCGCGGTCCAGGGAAACGGATCCCCAGCGCCCGACCTGCTCTATGCCGGGCGAAAGCGAGGAGGGATAGGACTTCACGATCACATCGTAGTCGAAGCTCCCGGAACGCGACTGGTACTGGGCGTCGTCGACGGTGCGGATCGATGCCTCGATCCCGATCATGCGCAGCGTCCGCTGGTATGCGATCGCCAGCTTCTCCTGGTCCTGGTTCTGCGTCATGATCTCGAAGCGGAGCGGCGCGCCGGAACCGTCGGACATCCGTCCGTTCTTGATGGTATAGCCTCCGACCTTCAGGAGTTCGACCGCCCGGCGCAGGACCTTGCGGTCACCGCCCGAAGCATCGGTCTTCGGCAGGCGGTACGTCCCGTCCAGAACTGCGGGATCGATGCCTTGCGTTGCCGGGCCGAGCAGAGCCAGCTCGCGTTCGTCGGCGGCTCGTCCCAGTGCGGAAAGCGAGGAATTCTGCCAATAGCTTTCCGTGCGCGTATAGGCGCCTTCGAAGAGGTTCTTGTTGGCCCACTCGAAATCGAAGGCGAGAGCCAGCCCTTCGCGAACATCCGGATTGGCAAATACCGGACGCCTGGTGTTGAAGACGAAGCCGAGCATGCCGGTCGGGACCTCGGGCCGAAACGTATCCTTGACCACCGCGCCACCATGGACATCGGGAAAATCGTAGGCACGCGCCCAATGGGTGGGGCTGCCGTCCGGATAGACGTCGATCAGGCCCTTCTTGAACGCTTCGAACAGCGTGTTGTCCTGAAGGAAATACTCGACGGAGATTCGATCGTAGTTGTCGAAGCCCACCTTGGCTGGAATATCCTTGCCCCAGTAGTCCGGATTCCGTTCGAAAATGATGCGCTCTCCCGGCGCCACCGTCTTCACCTTGTAGGGACCGGAGCCGACAGGCAGTTTCAGAGACGACTGGTCGAAGGTTTCCGGATCGATGGCGTGTTTGGGCAGGATCGGCGTCGATGTCGCCAGGATCAGCGGAAACTCTCGGTCCGACCTGTCGTTGAAGGTAAACCGGACGCTGTGGTCGCCGACCTTCTCCATCTTCGCGACGGGAACGAGGCGACCGCTGTACGGTGTGCGCCCCTTGTCGCGCAGCAGTTCCAGGGTGAAGATCACGTCCTCGGGCGTGACCGGCCGACCATCGGACCATCTGGCCTCTGGATTCAGGTTGAACTGAATGAAGCTTCTCTCCTCATCCATCTCCACGGTCTCTGCCAGAAGGCCGTAGAGGGAGAACGGTTCATCGGCGGAGCGCTGCATCAGCGGTTCGTAGACGAGATGGCCGAACTGCGGGTCCCAAATGCCCCGTGCCGTCGTTCGCATGCTCTTGAGGATGAACGGGTTGAGGCTGTCGAAGGTGCCGACCACCCCGTATCGGATGCTTCCGCCCTTCTTCACGTCCGGTTTCACATAGCTGAAGTGGCTATAATCCTCCGGCAGCGCGGGATCTCCGTGCATCGCAATCCCGTGCCGGGGCTCGGCGAGAACCGGACCGGCGAGCAGGGTCGCAAGAAGAAGGGGCAGGAGGCGGTGCATGGGCGGTCCTTCAGGTCGGCAGTCTGATTCGGCGCAAAATAACCCAATGGCCTCGCGCGACCAACATCCTCGCCCTGATCTGTGGCGGGCCTCGGGACGCAATCAAAAAATCGCCGGCGAGGACTGGATATCATCTCGGGGGCGATGTAACAGGTTTGGCGAACGCGTGGGTCATTCAATTGCCTCATTTCGCCGACAGGTGGAGCGCAGTAGGATACCCGGAGGAGGGCGGCTGAAGCCGTTCCGGACGGATTTCAGGAGACGGATTTCGTTATGAAACTCAAGGCAAACAACGTTCTGCGGACGGCGATGTCCGCTCTTGCACTTTCCTTCGCTGCCGCGTCGGTGCCGACTGCAGGCTTTGCGCAGGATGCGGCTCCCGCCGCCGGCGGAGCCGGTGCTCCGCCTCTCGGCTGGTTCAAGACCTGCACCAAGCAGGACGACAGCGACCTCTGCATCGTGCAGAA
>DASUPM010000470.1:0-3026 GCA_036281095.1 Pseudorhizobium sp. | reverse complement strand
TCTCCGCCCTGACCGTCCTGGAAGCTGCTGAGCTCTCCAAGATGCTCGAAGAAAAGTGGGGCGTGTCCGCCGCTGCTCCGGTAGCTGTTGCTGCTGCTGGTGGCGCTGCTGGTGCCGCTGCTCCGGCTGAAGAAGAAAAGACCGAGTTCGACGTAATCCTGGTTGACGCTGGCGCCAACAAGATCAACGTCATCAAGGAAGTTCGTGGCATCACCGGCCTCGGCCTCAAGGAAGCCAAGGACCTCGTCGAAGGCGCTCCGAAGCCGGTCAAGGAAGGCGTTTCCAAGGCTGAAGCCGCTGACCTCAAGAAGAAGCTTGAGGACGCCGGCGCCAAGGTCGACGTCAAGTAATCTGGAATACGGCGGGAGAGGGCGCAGGTCCTCTCCCTTCGCTGTTCCCCTGAACTTTTTACCCAAAAGCCCGTGAAACGGCTTTTGGGTAATGGGTTCTTCAAGAGGATGGTCTCCGCCCGAAATGCACGGCAATCCGGCCGGCGGTTCGGGAAGCGAGACGAGATTTGAACCACCCATGATCGACGGGATCGACTGGCCAGCGAATCCCGTCCGTTGCAGGCCCGGATGCAATTTTTGAAGGAGCGACGATGGCTCAGACCCTTTCGTTCAACGGTCGCAGGCGCGTACGCAAGTTTTTTGGAAAAATCCCCGAAGTCACAGAAATGCCGAACCTCATCGAGGTTCAGAAGGCATCCTATGATCAGTTCCTCATGGTCGAGGAGCCCGCAGGCGGGCGTCCGGACGAAGGTCTGAACGCCGTTTTCAGGTCCGTTTTCCCGATCACCGACTTCTCCGGCGCTTCCATGCTGGAATTCGTTTCCTACGAGTTCGAGCCGCCGAAGTTCGACGTCGAGGAATGCCGCCAGCGCGACCTGACCTATGCCGCGCCGCTGAAGGTGACGCTGCGCCTCATCGTGTTCGATATCGACGAGGATACCGGCGCGAAGTCGATCAAGGATATCAAGGAACAGTCCGTCTACATGGGCGACATGCCGCTCATGACCGACAACGGCACGTTCATCGTCAACGGCACCGAGCGCGTCATCGTCTCGCAGATGCACCGCTCTCCGGGCGTGTTCTTCGATCACGACAAGGGCAAGAGCCACTCTTCGGGCAAGCTTCTGTTCGCTGCCCGCGTCATCCCGTACCGCGGTTCCTGGCTCGACATCGAGTTCGACGCCAAGGACATCGTCTATGCGCGCATCGATCGTCGCCGCAAGATCCCGGTGACGTCGCTCCTGATGGCGCTCGGCATGGACGGCGAAGACATCCTGTCGACCTTCTACACGAAGTCCGACTATGTTCGTGACGGCGAAGGCTGGCGGATTCCGTTCCAGCCGGAGACCCTCAAGGGTGCAAAGGCGCTGTCCGACATGATTGACGCCGACACCGGCGAAGTCGTTGTCGAGGCCGGGAAGAAGCTGACCCCGCGTCTGCTCCGCCAGTTGACGGACAAGGGCCTCAAGGCGCTCAAGGCGACGAACGACGACCTCTACGGCAACTACCTCGCCGAAGACATCGTCAACGTCGAAACCGGCGAGATCTATCTCGAAGCCGGCGACGAGATCGACGAGAAGACGCTTCCGATCATCCTGGACGCGGGCTTCGACGAGATCCCGGTTCTCGGCATCGACCACATCAATGTCGGCGCCTACATCCGCAACACGCTGTCGGCCGACAAGAACGAGAACCGTCAGGACGCTCTGTTCGACATCTACCGCGTCATGCGTCCGGGCGAGCCGCCGACGATGGAATCGGCCGAAGCGATGTTCAACTCGCTGTTCTTCGACGCCGAGCGTTACGACCTTTCCGCGGTCGGCCGCGTCAAGATGAACATGCGCCTCGACCTCGATGCGCCGGATACTGTCCGCACGCTCCGCAAGGAGGACATCCTCGCGGTCGTGAAGATGCTTGTCGAACTGCGTGACGGCAAGGGCGAGATCGACGACATCGACAACCTTGGCAACCGCCGTGTCCGTTCGGTCGGCGAGCTGATGGAAAATCAGTACCGTCTGGGTCTCTTGCGCATGGAGCGTGCGATCAAGGAGCGGATGTCGTCGATCGAGATCGACACCGTCATGCCGCAGGACCTGATCAACGCCAAGCCGGCTGCTGCCGCCGTCCGCGAGTTCTTCGGCTCCTCGCAGCTGTCGCAGTTCATGGACCAGGTGAACCCGCTCTCGGAAATCACCCACAAGCGCCGCCTTTCGGCACTTGGCCCGGGTGGTCTGACCCGCGAGCGCGCAGGCTTCGAAGTCCGCGACGTTCATCCGACCCACTACGGCCGTATCTGCCCGATCGAAACGCCGGAAGGCCCGAACATCGGTCTGATCAACTCGCTCGCAACCTTCGCCCGCGTCAACAAGTACGGCTTCATCGAAAGCCCGTACCGCAAGATCGTCGACGGCAAGGTCACCAACGACGTGCTTTATCTCTCCGCCATGGAAGAGGCGAAGTATTACGTGGCGCAGGCGAATGCGGAGCTGGATAGCGAAGGGTCGTTCACGGAAGAGTTCGTGGTCTGCCGCCACGCCGGCGAAGTGATGCTGTCGCCGCGGGAAACCATCAACCTGATGGACGTCTCGCCGAAGCAGCTCGTTTCGGTGGCCGCGGCCCTGATCCCGTTCCTGGAAAACGACGACGCCAACCGCGCTCTCATGGGTTCGAACATGCAGCGTCAGGCGGTTCCGCTGGTTCGTGCCGAAGCGCCGTTCGTCGGCACCGGCATGGAGCCGGTCGTCGCCCGCGACTCCGGTGCGGCGATCGCTGCCCGCCGTGGCGGTGTGGTAGACCAGGTGGATGCTACCCGTATCGTTATCCGCGCCACGGAAGATCTCGAAGCCGGCCGGTCCGGCGTCGATATCTACCGCCTGCAGAAGTTCCAGCGCTCCAACCAGAACACCTGCGTCAACCAGCGTCCGCTGGTCGCCGTCGGCGACGTTCTGAACAAGGGCGACATCATCGCCGACGGTCCGTCGACCGATCTCGGCGACCTGGCGCTCGGCCGCAACG
>DASUPM010000469.1:0-5827 GCA_036281095.1 Pseudorhizobium sp. | reverse complement strand
GCTCGATCCGGTGCAGCGCTGGCGTCTCGAAATGAGGGGCGGCACGAATGGCTGAAATCCTTCTGGAAGTGCGTGACCTGTCGGTCGAGTTCCATACGGCCGGCGGCACCGTCCATGCGGTAAAGTCCGTGTCCTACCATCTCGACAAGGGCGAAACCCTCGCAATCCTCGGAGAGAGCGGATCCGGCAAGTCCGTTTCCTCGGCGGCGATCATGAACCTGATCGACATGCCGCCCGGACGCATCACCTCCGGGCAGGTCCTGCTCGAAGGCAGAGACCTCCTGGCGATGCGTCCCGAAGAAAGGCGCGAGATCAACGGACGGCGGATCGCTATGATCTTCCAGGATCCGTTGAGTCATCTCAATCCCGTCTATACCGTCGGGTGGCAGATCCGCGAGGCGATGACGACCCACGGGCAGGGTACGGATGAAGCTCGCCGGGAAGCATTGAGGCTCCTCGGCCGGGTCGGAATTCCCGATCCCGAACAGGCGATGGGGAAATACCCGCACGAGTTTTCCGGCGGCCAGCGCCAGCGCGTGATGATCGCGATGGCGCTCGCGCTCAAGCCGGACCTTCTGATCGCGGACGAGCCCACGACGGCGCTGGACGTCACCGTACAGGCAGAGGTTCTATCGCTTCTCAAGGAATTGCAGCGCGAAACGGGCATGGCGGTGCTGATCATCACCCACGACCTCGGCGTCGTGGCCGAGATCGCCGACCGTGTGGTCGTCATGGAAAAGGGCGCGCTAGTAGAGGCCGGCAGCGTCCGCGAAGTCTACAAGAACCCGCAGCATCCCTATACCCGCAAGCTGGTCGCCGCAGCACCCGGCCGAGGGGCCATGCATCAGCCCGGCGCGCCGGCAGAGCCGCTTCTCAGCGTACGGAACGTGACGAAGACCTATGGCGCCTTCGAAGCCCTGAAAGGCGTCTCCTTCGACCTTAGGGCCGGCGAGACGATGGCGGTCGTCGGTGAAAGCGGCTCCGGCAAGTCCACCCTGGCGCGCGCGCTCCTGCGCCTCGACGAGCCGGACAGCGGTTCAGCGCACTGGAAGGGACGCGACCTTTTCACGCTCTCTCCGGCCGAGCTTTTCCGGTTGCGGCGGGATCTGCAGATGGTCTTCCAGGACCCGACACAGTCGCTCAATCCGCGCATGACGGTGTTTCAGCTCGTCTCGGAAGCCTGGGTCATCCATCCCGACATCCAGCCGAAGTCGAAATGGCGCGAGCGCGTGGCGGAACTCCTGGTGCAGGTCGGCCTTTCTCCCGCACACATGAGCCGCTATCCGCACCAGTTCTCAGGCGGCCAGCGTCAGCGCATCGCCATTGCAAGAGCGCTGGCGCTCGAACCGCAGCTGATCATCTGCGACGAGGCGGTATCGGCACTCGACGTATCGGTTCAGGCGCAGGTCATCCAACTCCTCGACAGGCTGCGCCGCGAGATGGGTATCTCGTTCATCTTCATCGCTCACGATCTTCCGGTTGTGCGCGACTTCGCGGATTACGTCATGGTCATGCGCAAGGGAGAGGTGGTCGAGTACGGAACCGTGCGGCAGATCTTCGAAGCCCCGCGCGAGGCCTACACCCGCGCCCTGCTCGCGGCGAGCCTCGATCCCGATCCGGATGTCCAGGCAGCCCATCGGGCGGCGCCAAAGAAAGCATCCGCCGACAACTAATGTCGATCGTTTTGCCGGCAGATGAGGAGAAGTCCCTACCTTGTTCAGCCTGCATACGACCGAGGAGCCGCCCCCGAGGAGTGCCTTATCTCTACCGCTCCGCAATCGCCGATCCGGCTGACGACCGAATGGGCAAGACCGGTCCGTCAGCTTCAGGAGCGGTAGTCCGGTCCTCGGCCCCGGCCGCTCAGCATCCAGGCAACGCTCACCTGCAGAACCCCGGCCAGCATTTCAAGGCGGTTGGCGCGCGGCGCCGCCCGGTCGTTCTCCCAATTGGTCCACGTCTCCGTCTCGACACCGACGATCGATGCCGTTTCCTCCACCGACAAGTCAGCAACGTCACGCGCGAGCGATATGCGCCCGCCGAGGGTGTCGTCATCTGCCGTTTCGGAGAATATCGTCGAGTCGTGCATCAAAAGGCTCCTTTCGTCGAAGCACCGGCCGGGAGAGTTCCCAGCCGGTGAAAGTCCGTCAGCCTTCCGAGACCCAGGCCTTGATCTGGTCGGGATGGTCCTTGATGTATTTTTCGACGGCTTCCTCGTAGGAGGTTTCCTGTGCATCGAACATTCCGGCTTCGAGGTCCGAGATCGGCAGCTTCATTCGCGAGAGGAAGCCTGCGACCTTCGGGTTCTCCTCCTTGAAGCCTTTCCGTGCGAGTATATCGACATGCTCGGCCTCGCCCAGGGACTGTTTCGGGTCGTCGATGTAGCGAATATCGTACTTGCCGAACATCCAGTGCGGGCTCCACGACGTGGCGACGAACCAGTCTTCCGAGCGGAAGGCGCGGTCGACGGTCGTCAGCATTCCGGCCTCGCTGGAGATCTGAAGATCATAATCCTCCAGGCCATAGTCCTTGAGGGCCTGCTGAGAGAGGCGTGTCAGGCCCGCGCCGGGATCGATACCCTGAATGGTGTTGTCCAGCTTCTCCTTGACCTCGTCCTTTGAGAGATCCTCGATCGAACTGATCATGTCCTCCGGAACATAGGCAGGAACCACCCAGCCGAGCTTGGCGCCCTCGTAGACGGTACCCAGCGTCTCGACATCGTCCTTCACCTTGGCGAAATAGTCTGCGTGCGTCTGCGGCAGCCATGCCATCATCATCGCGTCCAGATCGCCGCGGCTTACACCCTGGTAAAGAGGTGCCACGTCCGTCTGAACAAGCTCCACGTTTTGGCCGAGTTCATCCTCGATCAGTTTTGCGGCAAGCTTCGTCACGAACTCGGCGTCGGACCATGCCGACCAACCGATCTTCACGGGTTCGGCGTCCTGTGCCAGGGCCGCTGTTGCAACGCTGCCTGCCATAACGGCGGCAATGCCCATGGAAACGAGTGTCTTGATCATATCTGCTCCTTTTTGGAAGGTTCGCATCGGGCAGTCTGCCCGGTATCGACGCAGCAGGACGGTCAGGCCGTAGCCTGTTCGGTCTGACGCTGCGCCGCCTTCGGGAAGAAACGGCGCCAGAAGGCCGGTCGCTCCTTCCCGAAACTCTGGGTGATGCGGTCCAAGACGACCGCAAGGATGACGACGGCGAGGCCGCCCTCGAAACCGGTGCCGACGTCCAGCCGCTGAATGCCTGTCAACACGGTATTGCCGATCCCGCCTGCACCGATCATGGAGGCGATGACCACCATCGACAGCGACAGCATGATCGTCTGGTTGATGCCGGCCATGATCGACGGAAGGGCATTCGGCAACTGGACCTTGAAGAGCAGTTGCGAGGCCGTGCAGCCGAAGGCATGGCCCGCTTCCACGAACTCCACATCCACCTGCCGGATGCCGAGATTGGTCAGACGCACGACGGGAGGCATGGAGAATATCACGGTCGCGATCGTGCCCGGCACGGCACCCAAGCCGAAAAACATGGCCGCCGGAATGAGATAGACGAATGCCGGCATGGTCTGCATCAGATCCAGCACGGGGCGCACGACGGAGGCAACGGAATCCTTGGCGGCCATGGCGATACCGAGCGGCAGGCCGATCAGCATGGCGAAGACCGTGGACGCGATCACGAGCGAAAGCGTTTCCATCATCGCGGACCAGAGGCCCATGACGTCCACCAGCCAGAGGGAAATCGCAGTGAGGAGCGCAAAGCCGGCCCCGACGCGCCAGAACGACAACAGGACGAAGATCGCCAGCCCGACGGGCATGGGCAGCGCCGTCAGCGCATCCTGTACGCCGTCGGCGACGAAGCCGATCGCCATCGCGATGCCGTCAAGGGCAGGGGAGAAATTGTCGAGAATGTAACCGACGACCGTATCGACGCCGTCACCAATGTCGAAGTTCATGATTGATCCGATCCCTGATGTTGTCAGCTGGTGCGGTCAAGCGTCTCCAGGAGCACCGATTTGCTAATCGATCCGACATAGCGGCCCTGTTCATCGACCACGGGAAGCGGCCAGGAGCTTCCGGCCACCCGGCCGAGCACCGTCGCCAATGGCTCGTTCGCGCCGATCGGCTCGATATCGGCCAGGAATGCGTTTCGATAGGGGTCGACGGTACCGGCCTTGACCTTCTCCACCAATGACGCCTGGCTCACCATGCCGTGATAAGTCTTGTCGCGCCCTAGAACGATCGCATACTCCCGGTCGAAGTTCTGCATGCGCTCGAGCGCTGCCGCGACGGAAACGCCCTGGCGATCGATAATCGTCACCTGTGTCTTGCGGGCGATGTCGCCGGCCTTGAAGACCTGGGTCACATCGACATTGCGGAAGAAGGACCGGACATAGTCGTTGGCCGGCTGCGTCACGATTTCGTCCGGCGTGCCGACCTGAATGACGCTGCCGTTCTGCATGATGCAGATCCGATCACCGATCCGCATGGCTTCGTCGAGGTCGTGACTGACGAAGACGATGGTCCGGCTGTGTTCCCCCTGCAGGCGCACCAGTTCGTCCTGCATTTCGGTACGGATCAGCGGGTCGAGCGCCGAAAACGCCTCGTCCATCAGCAAGATCGTCGGCTCGCTGGCAAGGGCGCGGGCAAGTCCGACGCGCTGCTTCATGCCGCCGGAAAGCTGGTTGGGGCGGCTGTCGGCATAACCTTCGAGACCTACGGCCTTAAGGGCAGCCAAGGCCTTTTCCTTTCGCTCCATCTCACCGACACCTGCGACCTCCAGCCCGAAGGCGGCATTGTTGAGGACGGTGCGGTTCGGCAGGAGTGCGAAGGACTGGAAGACCATGCTGATATCACGGCGACGAACGTCGATCAGTTCCTTTCGGGACATCCTGGTGATGTCCCGGCCATCGATCTCGATGGAGCCGGCGGTGGGCTCGATCAGGCGGTTCAGAAGGCGCAGGAGGGTCGATTTGCCGGAGCCGGAGAGCCCCATGATGACGAAGATCTCGCCATCCCTGATACCGAAGCTTGCATCGTTGACACCGATCGCGCAGCCGGTTGAGGCATGGATCTCGGCCTTGCTCTTGCCGGCCTTTACCATGGCCAGTGCCTTGTCCGGCCGCTCGCCGAAGACTTTGAAGACGTTTTTCAAACTGATCTTGAGCCGGCCTTCCTCAGCGGAGACCGGGGCAGAAGTGATGGCTTCCATATTTCATTCCGCCTTGCGCCACGGCAAGGCAAACCTCCAATAACAACAATGATCGACACAGTATTGTGCCAGACGAGTAAGAGGTGTCTCCAGCTTTCGCAGACATGCCTGCAAATAAGATGACCGTCCACGAGAATTGTCTTATGATGACGGAGCCGATCATCGGCCGGAAGACAAAATTTACCCCAACGAATGTCGAGGGACGGTGCACGAAACGACCGCTCTGTTTGTCTACACGAACGGATCTACGCTGTCCATGGAATTTTCGTCCTACAAGAAAGCTAGTGAAGGAACTACATTCTGCACTAAGCGATTTTCCCAGACAAGGTACCGGTTCGCGGCGGTCCTGCCGGCCATGAAGGTCGCAGGGGATTCCAGCCACGCCACTTGTCACCAGGAGCGGCAACCATTAGCGGTCTGCTGTAGGCGCGCGTTGGTCGCAGGCCGAACGATCTGAGGTCCGGGATCGCGTGCGCCTGGCGATCGAGACGGCGGGCCAACGCAAAAAGCTCCTCGACGCGTATGTGGAGGAGCTTTCACGGAAGTATGGAGAATGGGAGAATTTGCGAGTTTCGTTGGTTGCGGGGGCAGGATTTGAACCTGCGGCCTTCAG
>DASUPM010000468.1:0-11061 GCA_036281095.1 Pseudorhizobium sp. | reverse complement strand
GCAGCGATGAAGAACGTCTGCACGATGCTTTCACCGGTGAAGACGATGAAGATCGACGACAGCGAAAGGCCCATCAGGGCGGCGTAGCCCCAGAAGGTGGCCTGAGCGGCGCCGACGCTCATCGAATTGATGCGGAAGCTCAGGAAGAAGACCAGCGCCAGCGGAGCGAGCATGATCACCCAGCGGAGCGGGGATGCGAAGAGAAGATTTGCGAAGGCCGGGTTGGAAACCGCCAGAGCGTAGGTGCCGTAAGCGGCAACGCCGGTGATTGCCAGGCCGAGTGCCATCAGGTTGTAGACCTTGAGCATGTAGGCGCGAAGGCCCTCGTCAATCATCGCGCCCGTCTGGGCGCGGGTCTGCGCCATACGGTTCTGGTAGTTGTGTAGGTCAGCCATTGTTTCCTCATTAAGCTCCGTAGTTGTTCACGGTGTCGGGACGAAAATCCCAGGCGCCGCTGCGGAGCTTCAGCAAGCCTGACAGAAATATGATGCGATCTGACGCTTCGTACAAGTGTACATCGCCGGAAATGCGACGAAACCGCCGCGAAACCGGCTTCCAGGAACCTGAGCTGACGCGGATGTGATCGTCTGCCCGCCGTCAAAGTTCCCGCAGCACCGGGCCCGCCTTCTGGCCGAGGACCCGCCAGGTGCCGACAAGGCCGATCCCGACCGTCAGCACAAGGGCGCCGGCGAGGGTCGCGAGCGCCACGTCCGGGAGGAAGGCGGAGGGGAGATTCATGATGCGGCTGACGACATACCAGGCCGAGAGCCCCCCGGCCACCAGCGCGAAGACAGCCGTGGCGGCGCCCAGGATCGCGTACTCATAGCTGAAGGCCCTGATCAGCAGGCCGCGCGTGCCGCCCAGCGTCTTCAGGACGACTGCATCATGCGTGCGGGCGCGATTGCCCGCGGCAAGGGCACCTGCAAGGACCAGCACCGAGGCGATCAGCGCCACGGCGGCTGCGGCGCGGATCGCCGTGGCGAGCTGCCCCGCGAGCCGATCGACGATATCGATCGCATCCTTCACCCGCACGGTGGTGATCGTGGGATAGGCGTTCGTCACGTCCCGCAGGATCGTGGCCTCGTTCGCGGGCGTCGCCTCCGGATCGGTCAGCGTCGCCAGCCAGGCATGCGGGGCGCCGCGGAACGTGTTGGGAGAGAAGACCATGACGAAGTTGATCGACAGCGATTCCCACTCGACCTGACGGAAATTGGCGATGCGCGCCGTGATGTTGCGTCCGAGCACGTTGACCGTCACCGTGTCGCCAAGCTTCAGACCCAGCTCCCCCGCTTCTTCCGCGGAGAAGGAGACAAGCGGTTCGCCGTCGTATCCCGCAGGCCACCATTCACCTTCGGTCAGCGTGGAGTTTTCCGGCAGGCTGTCCTCATAGGTGATCCCGCGGTCGCCGCGCAGCACCCACCGGCCTCCGGACGGGACGTTCATCTGCATGACGTCCTGTCCGTTGAACGCCATGATCCTGCCGCGCAGCATCGGCACCTGGTTGATCGTGCCGTTCGGGGAATGGCGATCGAGGATGTCGAGGAAGCCTTCCCGCTCGGAGCCCTGGATGTCCACGAAGAAGAAATCCGGGGCCTGTTCGGCCATGCGGCCGTTGAGCTGTTGGCGGAGATTTCCATCGATCAGCGCCAGCGTGACCAGGAGGGCGAGGCCGAGGCCAAGCGACAGTACGACCGACGGCGTCAGGGCGCCGGGCCTGTGGATGTTGCCGATCGCCAAGCGCAGCGCAGGGGAATGAACGCGCGGGCTGCGGCGTGCCAGCACCGCGATCACCCAGGCGACGAGGCGCAGGAGCAGAAACGCGCCGGCCACCGCCGCAAGGAAGACGGCCGCGACGAAGCGTTCCTCCGCGGTCAGGATCGCGATCGCCGCCAGCGACGCAAGGGCGGCAGCGGCGGCGAATACATAGGGCCACGACGGCAGCCGCGTCCCTTCGAAGCTCTGCTCCCGAAACAGGGCGGTCGCCGGCACTTCGCGCGCATGACCCAGGGGTAGGACGGAGAAGGCGAAGGTGATGAGAAGGCCGAACAATCCAGCCAGAACCAAGGCTGAGGGATAGAAGACGATCTCTCGCGGGACCGGCAGCACGCCTTCGAGGAAGCGGACCGTGACGAAGGGCGCAAGGGCGCCGATCACCAGGCCCAGAACGATGCCGATCGATGCCAGGAGCAGGATCTGGATCAGATAGATGGTGGTGACGACGGCCGCCGGTGCTCCGAGGCATTTGAAGGTGGCGATCGTCGTACGCCTGGAATCGAGATAGGCCCTCACCGCATTGGCAACGCCGACGCCGCCGACGATCAGGGCGGTCAGCCCGACGAGGGTGAGGAACTGCGAAAATCGCTCGACATTCTCCGTCAGGGAGGGCGCAGCGCGGTCGCTGGTCCGAACGGACCAGCCGGCGTCGGGAAATTCCGCGGAGGCGCGGGCGGGCGCAGTCGTCCGCAGGGCCGGATCGTCCAGCCTGATCTTGTAGGCGTGCTCCACGAGGCTGCCGGTCTGGATCAGCCCCGAGGCAGCAAGCGCTTCCCGGCTTACAAGCAGACGGGGGGCAAAACCGAAGCCTTCGGAGACGGCGTCGGGTTCCGTGGTGATGGCTCCCGTCAGCCTCAGCCGCGCATTGCCGAGAAGCAGTTCGCCGCCAAGCTCGATACCAAGACGGTCGAAGAGGAGCGGGGCGGCGACGGCGCCGAAGCTGCCGTCCTGGGGTCGGAGAAGTTCATCGAGAGGCAGGTTCGGGTCCGCTTGGAAGGTTCCGTAGAGCGGATAGGCTCCATCGACCGCCTTGACCTCCACGAGCGCCTGTTCCGAGCCGTCCGGCACGCGGGCCATGGAGCGGAGATTGGTCGAGACCGCCAGCTCTCCCAGGCCTTGCAGGAAACGCAGTTCGTCGGGCGAGGCCTCACGATTGTCGAGTTCGAAGCGCAGGTCGCCGGCGAGAATTTCCTGCCCCTGGCCGGCAATTGCGCCGGTGATCGCACGGGAAACGGAATTCACCGCGGCGATGGAGCCGGTGCCGAGCGCGATGCAGGCGAGAAAGATGTAGAAGCCGGAAAGGCCCCCGCGCATCTCGCGCAGCGCCAGCCTCCAGGAAATGCCGAGGTACCCGCGACGCGACGTCATGCCCGGACGGCCTCGGGAGCGGTCTCGACCGCCGAGTCTCCGACGATTTCGCCGGAACGGACCCTGATCTGCCGCGAGCACCGTGCCGCCAGCGCATCGTCATGCGTGACGAGCAGCATGGTCATGCCCCGCTCCGCCTGCTTGGCAAACAGGAGGTCGGCGATCTGACGGCCGGTCTCGGTGTCGAGATTGCCGGTCGGCTCGTCGGCGATCAGCACGAGGGGCGAGGGCGCCAGCGCTCGCGCGATCGCCACCCTCTGCTGCTCTCCGCCCGAAAGCTGGCCGGGATAATGGGTAAGCCGCTCCCCCAGCCCGACCGCCGCAAGTTCCTCCCTCGCGATGTCGAAGGCGTTGGCGACATTCGCCAGTTCCAGCGGCACCGCCACGTTTTCCAGAGCCGTCATGTTGGCGATCAGATGGAAGGACTGGAAAACGATGCCGATATTGCGTCCGCGGAAATCGGCCAGCGCATCCTCGGAAAAGGAATGCAGTGGCTGGCGGGCAATATGGATTTCCCCCCGGTCGAGCCGTTCGAGGCCGGCCAGAACCATCAGGAGGGTGGATTTTCCGGAGCCGGACGGGCCCACGATGCCGACCGCCTCGCCTTTTGCGACCCGAAGATCAACCTGCTTGAGAACATGCACGGAGGCTGCGGCACTGCCGAGCGTAAGATCCGCCTGCTTCAGTTCGATGATGGTTTCAGTCAAAGGAAAGCTTCCTATATTGGCTTGAAATTGGAACCGAAGCCGAGCGCGGCAGCGCAAGATCTAGGAAACGGGCATTGAGATTTAAAGCAAGCTTCCTTCACTTCCTCGTCATGGTGGTGCTCATCGCGGCGCCCGCGGCCGCCCAGCAGCAGTCCGCCCAGTTGGTCGGGTTCGGCGACAGCCTGATGGCGGGCTATCAACTGGCGCCGAGCGAATCCTATCCGGCGAAGCTCGAGGCCGCGCTGAAGGCAAAGGGCCGCGACGTCACCGTCGCCAATGCGGGAGTTTCCGGCGATACGACCTCGGGCGGCCTCTCCCGCGTCGACTGGTCCGTGCCGGACGGCACCGACGGCGTCATCCTGGAACTCGGTGCAAATGACGCACTGCGCGGGATTTCGCCGGCGGAAACCGAAAAGAACCTCGAGGCCATCATCTCCCGGCTGAAGGAGCGCGGGATCCCGGTCCTGCTCGTCGGCATGATGGCGCCGCCGAACATGGGCAGTGACTATTCCCGGCGCTACAACGAGATCTTTCCGCGACTTGCCGAGAAACACGGCCTCCAACTCTATCCGTTCTTTCTCGACGGCGTGGTGACGGTGCAGGGCACCCAGCTGGAGGACGGCATGCATCCCAATGCGCGTGGCGTGGAGATCATGGTGGAGCGGTCGCTGCCGGCCGTCGAGCGCTTTCTGGGGGAGATCGGGGCCGGGGCGAAATGAGAGCTTGCACGGAACCGGCACCCGTGATTCGCTGTTAGCAATCGCAAGAGATTCGAGGAGGTTCGCAATGCCGAGACTTTTCACCGCCCTCGAAGTTCCGCGAAATATCGCGATGAGTCTTTCGCTCCTGCGCGGGGGACTGCCGGGCGCCCGCTGGATCGACGTGGAGAACTACCACATCACGCTGCGTTTCATCGGCGACGTGGACAACCGCACCGCGGACGAGATCGTCGACAGGCTGGACCGCATCGAGCGTCCGGAATTCCAGATCAGTCTCAACGGCATCGGATCGTTCGGCTCCAAGAAGCCGCACTCGATCTGGGCAGGCGTGTCTCCTTCCCAGGAGATGGCCGCGCTTCAGGCGGAAATCGAACGCATCTGCCAGCGGATCGGCCTGCCGCCCGATCCGCGCAAGTTCATGCCGCACGTTACCCTTGCCCGGCTGAAGGCCTGCCGCCTCGACGATGTGGTGCGCTATCTTTCCGGCCGCGGCGACTTCCACACGCTGCCGTTCAAGGCCTCGCGGTTCGTCCTGATGTCCTCGAAGGAATCGGTGGGCGGCGGGCCGTATATCGTCGAAGAAGGATTCCCGCTGACCGAGGTGCGCAGCGGAACCAACTGGTCGTCGGTGGAGCCGATAAAGAGCTTCATCTGACAGGAGGCGCAGTGGCATACGATCTCCTTTCTCCAGCCGAAGTCCGGGATAACCTTGCGGATCTGCGCGACTGGACGCTGCGGGAGGACGGTGCGGCACTCGTCCGGACGTTCAAGTTCCGCAACTTTGCCGAAGCCTTCGGGTTCATGGCCGAATGCGCGCTTGTCGCGGAGCGGCTAAACCATCATCCGGAATGGTTCAACGTCTATTCGCGCGTCGAGGTGGTTCTCTCGACGCATGCGGTATCGGGGCTGACGGTTCTGGATTTCAAGCTGGCAGGGGCCATGGACAGGGCGGCGGCCAGGCGGGGTGATTGAAGTCGCAAGGGCAGCGCCCCACATCAGGTTCGTAGGACACAGGACCAGGAACTGTCCATGGACGACGTGAAGATCGGTGAAATCCTTCTGCCGGGCGACGAGGAAACGCAGGACCGGCGCGAGAAGCAGGTCCGGGCGAAGTTCTGGCCGAAGCTCAAGCGGGTAGCCGCGCAGATTCCGTTCAGCAGAGACCTCGTGGCGGCCTATTACTGCGCGATGGACCCCCGCACGCCCACCCGGGTGCGCGGGGTGCTGCTGGCAGCGCTTGCCTATTTCATCCTGCCTCTGGACCTGCTGCCGGACGTCTTCGCACTGGTCGGGTTTACCGACGATGTCGCGGTGATCGCGGCCGCCCTGCGGATGATCCAGGGACATATCGCCGACCGCCACTACAACGCCGCCGACAAGGCGCTGGCTGCCGCCGAGGACACTGGTCCGGCAAAGGAAGCCTAGCCTTCTGCATACGGTATCCTCTCGCCGTTACAGCGCTCCGGCTCCCCGGCCCCGACAAACTCTTGCCCTAATCCTTGTGTCAGTGGACGGCCGACAGGCAGTTTCCCCGGCCGCAGTCGACGACGGACAAAAGCACTGGCGAGCAGAAAATTGTCCGGCTGTTGACGGTTTGGTAACCGCAATTAAGTCAAATTAAACCGAATCGTGATGATGCCTGACCAGGCTCGCCTTTGGGCGCAGAGTGAAAAAGCGGCAGGAGACCATGTCTGTAAGAACCGTAGCAACCGCAATGGCGTTCATGCTGGCGACCACCGGCTTCGCATCCGCCCAGTCGCCGACCCGCATCCAGCAGTTCAAGGCCTGGGGCGCCTATTCCTACCAGTCTTCCGGCGGCACGGTGTGCTACGTGCTGTCGGTACCCACGGCCAAGGAACCGGCGAATGTCGATCACGGCGACATCTTCTTCATCGTGTCGCAGCGGCCGGGCCAGAACATCTCCTACGAACCGCAGGCGATGATGGGTTATGCGCTGCAGGGAAATTCGAAGGTCAACGTCACGATCGACGGCAAGACCTTCGTCATGTTCACCAAGGACAAGGCCGCCTGGGTGGAGAACGCCGCGGAAGAGCCGGCGCTCGTGGCGGCCATGAAGGGCGGTTCGGAAATGACCGTCAAGGCGACGTCCGGCCGAGGCACGAGCACCTCCTATTCCTATTCGCTGTCCGGCATTTCGGCGGCTCTGAAGCAGATCGAATCCTGCAAGTAGCAGCACCGTATCCGCTCATCACCGAAGGGCCGGTCCTGGGATCGGCCCTTTTCGCATCTTGAAGGAGGGTGACGCAGCCCCGATTTGATGCTAATGGGCGCGCCAAAGCCGTGCGCCCGGCTACCGGCGCGAAATGTCTCACGCACAAACATGCCCCGACCAGCCGATCGCCGCGGCGAGCGCATGCGTTTGAACAGGACCAAGTCATGTCAGTTTCCGAAGCCGTTCTCGATCCTGCGGTGAAGGCGCCGCTGGTCGCACGACCCGAACTTCAGGCGGCAAAGCCTTCGCTCATCGGCTTGACCCGCGAGGAGATGGCAAGCGCGCTGAAGGACAAGGGCGTGCCCGAGAAGCAGGTCCGCATGCGGGTGAGCCAGCTCTGGCACTGGTTCTACATCCGCGGCGTGTCCGACTTCGACGCGATGACGAACGTGGCGAAGGACATGCGTCAGATGCTGAAGACGCATTTCACCATCGCCCGGCCGGAGGTCGTGGAGGAGCAGATCTCCAATGACGGCACGCGCAAGTGGCTGCTGCGGTTTCCGCCGCGCGGCGCCGGCCGGCCCGTCGAGGTCGAGACGGTCTACATTCCGGAAGAGGGCCGCGGCACGCTCTGCATTTCAAGCCAGGTCGGCTGTTCGCTGACATGCTCTTTCTGTCATACCGGCACGCAGCGGCTGGTCCGCAACCTGACGGCCGAGGAAATCCTCGCGCAGCTCCTGCTGGCGCGCGACCGGCTGGGCGATTTTCCCGATCGCGACGTGCCGCAGGGTGCGATGATCCCGTCCAGCGACCGCAAGGTCACGAATATCGTGATGATGGGCATGGGCGAACCCCTCTACAATTTCGAGGCGGTCAAGACGGCGCTGCTGATCGCGACGGACGGCGACGGGCTTTCCCTGTCCAAGCGGCGCGTGACGCTGTCCACGTCCGGCGTGGTGCCGGAGATCTACCGGACGGGCGAGGAAATCGGCGTCATGCTGGCGATCTCGCTGCATGCGGTGCGCGACGAACTGCGCGACATGCTGGTGCCGATCAACAAGAAGTATCCGCTGAAGGAGCTGATGGAGGCCTGCCGCGCCTATCCCGGCCTTTCGAATGCCCGTCGCATCACCTTCGAATACGTGATGCTGAAGGATGTGAACGACAGCCTCGAGGACGCCAAGGAACTGGTGAAGCTCCTGAAGGGCGTGCCGGCTAAGATCAATCTCATCCCGTTCAATCCCTGGCCGGGCACCAATTACCAGTGTTCGGACTGGGCGACGATCGAGAAGTTCGCCGACTTCATCAACCAGGCAGGCTATGCCTCGCCGATCCGCACCCCGCGCGGCCGCGACATCCTTGCGGCCTGCGGGCAGCTGAAGTCGGAGTCGGAGCGGATGCGCAAGACGGAGCGGCTGGCATTCGAGGCGATGATGATCGCCGGCCACGGCGAGGACGACTGAACGGTTGCAGAGCGCGCCGCTCAACACTTCTGTTGATTTCGGTCTTCCGGCTCCATAAGAAACTCAGCAGACAAAATCATCTCTGGAGGAGAACATGCGCGCACTTATTCTCGCCCTCGCTGCGGCGACGGCTCTCGCTATTCCCGCGAAGGCACAGGACGTCACCGTCGCCGTCACCGCGATCGTCGAGCATCCCGCGCTGGATGCGGCGCGTGACGGCGTCAAGGAAGCACTTGCCGAAGCCGGCTACAAGGAAGGCGAGAACCTGACCTTCCTCTACGAGTCCGCACAGGGCAATCCCGGCACCGCGGCGCAGATCGCCCGCCAGTTCATCGGCGAGGAGCCCACCGTCATCGTGCCGATCTCGACGCCATCAGCACAGGCCGTGGTTTCCGCGACGCGTGACATTCCGGTGGTCTTCACGGCGGTTTCCGATCCGCTCGGGGCGCAACTGGTCAAGGACATGGAGAAGCCGGGCGCCAACGTCACCGGAATTTCGGACATGTCGCCGGTCGCCGATCATATCGCGCTGATCAAGGAGATCACGCCGGAGGCCAAGTCGATAGGCTTCATCTACAATACGGCGGAGGCCAATTCCGTCTCGACGCTCGCGGCCCTCAAGGAAGAAGCCGCCAAGGCCGGCCTTGAAATCATCGAGTCGGTCGCGACGAAGTCGGCCGAGGTGCAGGGCGCGACCCGTGCTCTCGTCGGTCGTGCCGACGTGCTCTACATTCCGACAGACAACACGATCGTATCCGCCTTCGAGGCGGCCGTCGGCGTCGCCGAGGAAGCCAAGCTTCCGCTCTATGCCGGCGACACGGATTCCGTTCCGCGCGGTGCCATGGCAGCGCTCGGCTTCAACTATTTCGATGTCGGCAAGCAGACCGGCGAAGTCGTGGTCCGCGTGCTCAAGGGTGAAGCACCCGGCGACATCGCTGTGAAGGTCGCTGCCGGCACTAACCTGGCGATCAACAAGAAGGCAGCCGAAAAGATGGGCGTGACCTTCCCGGAAGCCGTCCTTTCGCGGGCAACGAGCGTCATCGAGTAAGCTGCGGCATCGCAGCGGTTGCTGGACGTCCGAGGGATTGGACGTCCGGTACCTTTACGACACTACCGGCGCCACATGCGGCGGACAAAAGCAGGGGAGCACGAAGGTGCTGAGTCAGATCGCCTTCTGGGGCGCAGTGGAACTTGGGCTGGTCTTCGCCTTCGTTGCCATCGGTGTATTCCTTGCATTCCGGGTTCTCGACTTTCCTGACCTGACGGTGGATGGTTCGTTCCCGCTCGGCGCGGCGGTGGCCGCGGTGCTGATTACCGCCGGTCTCAACCCGTGGATCGCCGCGGCGATCGCGATGGTGGCCGGTGGGGCGGCGGGCGTGGTGACCGCCTTCCTCAACGTGCGCTTCCGCATTCTCAACCTGCTGGCGTCGATCCTGACGATGATCGCCCTGTTCTCCGTCAATCTGCGTGTGATGGGCAAGCCGAATGTCGCGCTGATCAACGCCGATACGATGCTGAGCCCGTTCTTCGGCCTCGGTCTCCGGGAGGTCTATGTCCGCCCGCTGTTCGTCGGGGTGCTGGCCGTCATCGCCATCATCCTGGTCTGGCGCTTCCTCGAAAGCGATGCGGGCCTCGCGATGAGGGCCACTGGCGCCAATCCCAGGATGGCGCGTGCCCAGGGTGTCGATACGCGCTGGCAGATCTATTTCGGGCTGGCCCTTTCCAACGCCCTGGTGGCGCTCGGCGGCGCGCTGTTCGCTCAGACGAACGGCTTTGCCGACGTTACGTCGGGCGTCGGCACGATCGTCGTGGGTCTTGCCGCCGTGATCATCGGCGAAACCCTGTTCGGCGCGCGCGGCATCCTGCTGGCGCTGATCGGCTGCGTGGTCGGCTCCATCCTCTACCGCATCGCCATCCAGGTAGCTCTCTCGACAGACGCGCTCGGCCTGAAGGCCTCCGACCTCAACCTCGTGACCGCCGTTCTGGTGGCGGTGGCGCTCGTCCTGCCGCGCCTGCGCCGGGGAGGAGCCTCGTCATGATCGATCTCAAGAACATCCATGTCACCTTCGGCAAGGGTACGCCTCTCCAGAAGGAGGCATTGAAAGGTGTCAGCCTGACGATCGACCAGGGTTCCTTCGTCACCGTCATCGGCTCGAACGGCGCCGGCAAGTCGACGCTTCTCGGCGTCCTGGCGGGCGACGTCCTGCCGAGCGAAGGCCAGGTGACCGTCGGCACGACCGACGTGTCTCGCAAGCCGACCGCGGCGCGTGCCGGTCTCGTCGCCCGCGTCTTCCAGGATCCGCTCACCGGCAGTTGCGGCGCGTTGTCGATCGAGGAAAACCTGGCGCTTGCCGCGCGACGGGGCGAACGGCGCGGACTTGCCGCCGCACTCGGACCGCATCGGCGGGAGCATTTCCGCGAGCGCATCGCCGAACTCAATCTGGGGCTCGAAAACCGGATGAAGGATCGGATGGATCTTCTTTCGGGCGGGCAGCGGCAGGCGGTTTCCCTGGTCATGGCGACGCTTGCAGGTTCCGAAGTGCTGCTTCTGGACGAGCACACGGCCGCCCTCGATCCGGGCATGGCGGAATTCGTCATGAAGCTCACGCAGCGCATCGTGTCGGAGCGCAAGCTGACGACCCTGATGGTGACCCATTCCATGCGCCAGGCGCTCGATTTCGGCCACCGGACTATAATGCTGCATGGGGGCGAAATCGTCCTCGACGTCAGCGGCGACAATCGCAAGGATCTTCAGGTCGAGGACCTGATCGCGATGTTCCGCAAGATGCGCGGCGAGACGCTCGATGACGATGCGCTGCTGATCGGATGAACGCATGCGGCTTCGTATGGCGGTTGCC
>DASUPM010000467.1:0-4525 GCA_036281095.1 Pseudorhizobium sp. | reverse complement strand
GTCGGCGACGGTGCAGCAGATGCAGCCGTTGGCGAGTTCGATGATGTTGTCGTCGGGGCAGCTCTCGATGCCGCAGCCCTTCAGGACTTCGCCGTCGATTCCCACATCGCCGAACTCGTTGACGATGATCGCCAGCCGCTTTCCTTCCAGCTTTTCGATGAGATTGCGGATCAGCGTGGTCTTGCCGGCGCCGAGAAAGCCGGTGACGACGGTGCAGGGAACGCGGTCGAACGAAACGCTCATGATGGAATGTCCTCATGGTGATGAAAGGGCGGAATGCGGGCCGTCATGCCCTTGCCGCGAAGGCAGGCGGGACGGCCGCGAAGGGGAAGGAAGCCACGCTCGTCCTCGGCGAGCATCATCGCGCCGGTAACGATGTCGCCGATATTGTCCAGTGAAAGATGACCGAAGACATAGGACCAGCCGGAGCGGTGGTTGAAGGCCGCGCTCGGGCTCTTTTCGCAATTGGCAAGGCAGGTGACGGGCTTGATGGCGAGAGGTTTTCCGGCGGCCGCCTCCTTCAACGCCTCGATCATCTGCAGGCCCGGCCGCAGATCGAAATCCGCATCGTCACGGCAGTTCGTGCAGACGAAGATCGTCACATCGACGTTGTCCGGTTCGGTTTCTCGATCGTCACTCATGTCTGGCCGCACTGCCGCCGAGGGCATTCAACAATCGGGGCGCGGAGGCAGGAGGATACACCACCTGCGGTGAATGACCGGCTTTCCCGGAGCACCCCGCCCGGACAAGCATTTTTCGAACGGCAGGTCTCCTGGCTCGCGGGTCGTCGCCATGTGCCTTGCCTTCCCGGTTTCCCAGTGGCTCAGTGGCAATGGCTCGCCGCCGACAGTTGCGGGGGCAGCCGCGGCATTGGGCTCTACAGACCCGCACCGCATTCCCTCTTAGCCCCTTCCGTTGCCGGAAGAGGACCGTTCTGATCCACCTAAGCCCGGTGATACGGAACTGTCAATGTCGCAAAGACAATTGCCGACGTGACAAATTCGGCTATAGTGACCGGGCCTATGGTGCCCGCAAGGGCTTAGAGGGAATGCGGTGAGATGGCTCTGCTGTCGAACCCGCGGCTGCCCCCGCAACTGTGAGCGGAAAGTCTTCGTCCATAATGCCACTGGAGCAATCCGGGAAGGCGGGCGAAGATGCCGGATCCGCGAGCCAGGAGACCTGCCGGAGGCGAGGAAAACTTGAACGGCCCTCGGGTGGAGGGCGAAAGGACAAGACCATGGTTACGAAGTCTGCTGCAGGCGCAGTCAGCATTTCCACTCCCAAGATTATTCCCCTCAGCATGACGGCTCTGCTCGGCCTGTTCATCGTCGGCTTCGTCGGCTTCTCGCATCTGGAAGTCGTTCATAACGCCGCTCACGACACGCGCCATTCGTTGGCCTTCCCCTGCCACTGAGAGGAATTTCCAAATGTCGCTGTTTCGTAACATCGTCCTCACGGCGGTGATCGCCGGCCTGTTGTCCGGCCTTCTGATGACCGTGATGCAGCATTTCTCCACCGTCCCCCTCATCCTGCAGGCGGAAACGTATGAAGGCGCCGCTCCGGAAGCGCAGCATAGCCATAGCCACGGCGATGACGCGGCAGAAGCCGCCGGGTCAGGCGGCCATCATCACGACGAGGAAGCATGGATGCCGGCCGACGGCGCCGAACGCTTCGTCTACACCGCCGCCGCCAACGTGCTGTCCGCAATCGGCTTCGGTCTCGTGCTGGTAGCGATTGCTGAGGCATTGGGCGGGTTCAGCGGATGGCGCGGCGGGCTGATGTTCGGCATTGCCGGTTTCCTTGCCGTCAGCCTGGCACCTGGCCTCGGCTTGCCGCCGGAACTGCCGGGCATGCCGGCCGCAGAGCTTGGGCCCCGGCAGATCTGGTGGATCTCGACGGCTGTCTGCACGGCAGCGAGCATCGGCCTGCTCGCTTACACCCGGACAGCCGTCATGGCCGCTCTGGCAATCGTGCTTCTCGTCGCTCCGCACCTGGTCGGCGCCCCGTTGCCGCCGTCTCACGAGACGGCCGTCCCGATGGAACTGCATGCAGGCTTCGTCAATGCAGTCTATGCCACGAACCTGGTCTTCTGGGCGGTGCTGGGCGCGCTCGCGGGATTGCTCCGCGTTAAGCTGCGGACCGGCGAAGATGCCGCCGGGCGTCCCGCCGGAGTTGTCGCGCGGTGAAGGAGATCGATCAGGCGGCGGAGGAGCGCCATCGCGCCAAGATGGCAAACCGCAAAGCGGTGCAGGACAAGGAAGTGGCGGAGAAGACATTGGAGAAGGGTCTTCTCATCGTCCACACGGGTCCCGGAAAGGGCAAATCGACCGCGGCCTTCGGGTTGGCGCTTCGGATGCTCGGAAACAACCGCCGTGTCGGCATCGTTCAGTTCATCAAGGGCGCCTGGTCGACCGGCGAACAGCCGGCGCTGGCCGAATTCGGCGACCGGGTCGTCTGGCACACCATGGGCGAGGGTTTTACCTGGGAAACCCAGGATCTCGGCCGGGATATCGCCGCTGCAGAGCGAGCATGGGCGAAGGCGCTGGAACTGATGTCGGACGAGACGATCGGGCTGGTCATTCTCGACGAGCTCAACATCGCCCTGCGCTATGACTATCTCAACCTCGACCAGGTGGTGTCCGAACTTCAGGCCCGCCGCCCTGACCTGCATGTCGTCGTGACCGGGCGCAACGCCAAGCCGGCTTTGATCGATGCGGCCGACTTGGTCACCGAGATGACGCTGGTGAAGCACCATTTCAAGGCCGGGGTGAAGGCCCAGCCGGGGATCGAGTTCTGACCATGAGCGCCCGCGCACTGATGTTTCAGGGGACGGGCTCTGATGTCGGAAAATCGCTGGTCGTGGCCGGGCTTGCCCGCGCATTCACCTTGCGCGGGCTGAAGGTCCTGCCGTTCAAGCCGCAGAACATGTCGAACAATGCGGCCGTCACGGCTGACGGCGGCGAAATCGGCCGGGCGCAGGCGCTGCAGGCACGCGCCGCGAAAGTGCCGCTCAGCGTCCACATGAACCCGGTTCTCCTGAAGCCGCAGAGCGAAGTCGGCGCGCAGGTCGTGGTTCAGGGCAGGATCGAAGGCAATGCCAAGGCGGCCGATTACCAGCACCTGAAACCGAAGCTCCTGCCACGGGTGATCGAGAGCTTCCGGTTGCTCAAAGATCAGGCGGATCTGGTGCTGGTCGAGGGCGCCGGCAGCGCATCGGAAATCAACCTGCGCCGGAACGACATCGCCAATATGGGGTTCGCCCGGGCGGCGGACGTGCCGGTCGTGTTGATCGGCGATATCGATCGAGGCGGGGTGATCGCCAGTCTCGCCGGAACGAAGCTCGTTCTGGAGCCGGAGGATGCGGCGATGATCCGCGGCTTCATCGTCAACCGCTTTCGTGGCGATCCAGCCCTGTTTGCCGACGGCATGCGGATGATCGCCAGTCAAACCGGCTGGCAGTCGATCGGGCTCCTGCCGCATTTTGCCGATGCAGTGCGGCTGCCTGCAGAAGATGCGCATGGCCTCGGTCAGTCCTTCGAGCCGAAGGCTGATGCGAAGATCCGAATCGCGGTGCCGATCCTTCCCCATATCTCGAACTTCGACGATCTCGACCCGCTCGAAGCCGAGCCGGATGTGGATCTCGTCAGGGTGCGGCGCGGCGAGCCCATTCCGGCGGATTGCAGCCTCGTGCTGCTGGTGGGCTCCAAGGCAACGATTGCAGATCTTGCCGCCTTGCGTGAAGCCGGCTTCGACATCGATATCGCCGCGCATGTGCGGCGCGGCGGACGCGTTCTCGGGCTTTGCGGCGGCTACCAGATGCTGGGCCGGCGCATTTGCGATCCCGACGGGATCGAAGGCCACCCGAGTTCTGTCGAAGGGCTTGGCCTGCTCGACGTCGAAACGGTACTGACTGCCGACAAGCGGCTCGAGGCGGTATCTGGCACCAGCTTCGACGGTATTTCCCTGAAGGGATACGAGATGCATGTCGGGCGCACTACCGGTCCCGACTGCGCTCGCCCATTCGCCACGGTTGAAGGTAGCGCGGATGGCGCGATCTCCGCCGATGGGCGGATATGCGGGACCTATCTCCACGGGCTGTTTTCAGACGACCGCCAGCGCTCCGTCTGGTTGACCCGCCTTGGGGGAGTTGCGTCCCGGCTGGACTACGAAGCAGGAGTCGACGAGGTTCTCGATCGCCTCGCGGCTCATATGGAACGGCACCTCGATCTCGACGGACTGCTCAGACTTGCCAACTGATCCATGCCAGTATGCCGAACAGGCCAATCAGAAGAGCGTCCGCAATCCGGGCGAGTTTGAGGGCGCGGCGAATATCATTCCAGGTGAGCTCGGTCCGTCCGCCTTCGCCCATGAATCCTGCTTCGATGATCTGTCCGCCATAGCTCCTTGGGCCGGCGAGAGCGATTCCCAAGGCGCCGGCCATCGCCGCCTCAGGCCAGCCGGCGTTCGGAGAACGGTGATGCCTGGCGTCGCGCAACACTGCCCTGACCGCGTTTCGTGGCGAAGC
>DASUPM010000466.1:0-5319 GCA_036281095.1 Pseudorhizobium sp. | reverse complement strand
GCTGCCGGCCACGATCTCGACCGCCTGGCGGAAACGCTGATCCAGTCCTTCCTGCGGCATACCCTGCGGGACGGCTTCTTCCACGCCGACATGCATCCCGGCAACCTGTTCGTGGACCGGACGGGAACCATCGTCGCCGTCGACATGGGCATAGTCGGGCGCCTGGGCAAGAAGGAAAGGCGGTTCCTCGCGGAGATCCTCTACGGCTTCATCGTGCGCGACTATCGTCGGGTGGCGGAGGTGCATTTCGAGGCGGGCTACGTGCCGTCCCATCATGATGTCGCGAGCTTCGCACAGGCGATCCGCGCGATCGGGGAGCCGATCCACGGCCAACCGGCCGAAACCATTTCCATGGCGCGCCTTCTCGCGCTGCTCTTCGAGGTGACCGACCTCTTCGAGATGGAGACCCGGCCGGAACTGATCCTCCTGCAGAAGACGATGGTGGTCGTCGAAGGCGTTTCGCGCATCCTAAATCCCCGCTTCAACATGTGGAAGGCCGCGGAACCGGTGGTCGGGGACTGGATCCGCGGCAATCTGGGGCCGAAGCGGATCGTCAGCGACCTGCAGGACGGCGTGAAGGCTGCAGTGAAGCTTGCCGAAGCCTTGCCCGAGATCGCCGCCAAGACGGAGAAGCTTCATCACGAGGTCGTGCAGATGAGCGAGCACGGGCTTCGGTTCGATCCTCAGACCGCAGAGGCCATCGGCAGGTCGGAAGCCCGCCACACGCGATCCGGACGACTGGCGCTCTGGGTCATCGCGCTCTGCCTCCTCTATCTCGTCTTCGCCATCGGATAGGTGCCATGCCAGGCTGAGCGCGCCGACGCGGTTCTCCCCTCTTCCCAGCCTTCATTTCGCCCGCTTCTTCATCCTCTGTTAAGGAATTATTTCCTTTGGGAGGGGTCTCATGGCACTTGGTGCCTCGCATCGCCTGCAGGATGGCGTCATCGCCGTCGAAACAATGACGCGCTTTGCGCTCGCCGTCCTGTCTCTTGCGTCCGGGGTCTACACCTATCTCGGCGTCCGCAGCATCCTCGATGGCTCGCCGACCGCCGTCTTCTTCGCCGCCATCATCTATTCGGCCTCCGTATCGGTGGCGATCTATGCCTTCTGGTCCTACATGGCGCGTTTCTTTCCGCATGTGACCGGACCGGCCGGACGCGGCGCGATGCTCGGGGTGATGGCGCTCGGCTGCGCGATGATCATCGCCATGTCGAGCTGGCTGAATGCCGCCGCTCTCGCCGGTTCGGCCGCGCTGGAGCAGCATCTGGCCGAGACGGTGGAGGACTATACAGCCGACCTCGATCAGGCACATCAGAACGCGCTTGCCGCGCAGAGCCTGCTGCCGGATATCCAGCGGACCTCCGAACGCTTCGCCCGGCTGGCCGAGGACGAGCGGCAGTCAGGCGCACTTACCGGCACCACCGGCTCCGGCAGCGTCGTGCAGCTCCTGTCGCAGATGTCGGCGCAGCTTGACGAACTGGAAACGGGAATTGCGGCGTCGCGCGAGCGCGTCGCGACGCTGTTCGATCAAGGCCGCACACATCTCGACACGATGAGGGGCCTGGTCTCCGCTCCGGGGGCCATCGAACCTCGCAGCGATCAGTTCTCGGCGGAAGTCGTCTCCCTCTCCGGCGTCATCGCAGCCCTGCAGCAGACCTCCATCGCCCCTTCGGTCAAGCGGGCCGCCGAAGATCTGTCCCTCGGCTTCATCGCACCGGTCGCCGACGGCCGGGCCGCGGATCTCGCCGATCGGCAGGATCAGGTGATGGAGACGATTCGCGCCTCCGTCGCCGCCCAGTCCAAGGTCCTTTCTGAGGCGGCGGACGACATTCTTGCCCGCCAGCCCATTGCCGAACGGCGTTTCGTCCCGCTTTCCTCGGCAGAAGCCGTTCTCCGATATGCGTCGGACTTCATCCCCGCCTGGGCGGGCGCGGTGTCGATCGACCTCCTTCCCGGTGTGCTCGTCTTCGTGCTTGCCGTCGTGCATGGCGCCATCCGGCGGCAGGAAGAGCGGCTACCGTTCGCACAGCGCATCACAGCCGCCGAACTGCTGGAGGCCGTCGAAGTTCAGCGGGCACTGGGGCGGAGTGGCGCAGACCTGGAGGAGGCGCTCCGTGCCGCGGATACGGAGGAACAGCCTGAGCGTGACGAATCCAACATCACCAGCCTCGACATGTCCTCAAAGACGCCGCGCAAGGGGCCGTCGGCATGAGCATTCCTGCCCTGGGGAGCCGTCTGAAGGCGGCATTTCTCAACACGGATGACGGAACGCTGATGCGCTATGCGTTCTTTGCCCTCCTCGCCGCAGCCGGCACCTTACTTGCCGTCGACGTCCGCGAACTCAGCCTGGCGAGCGCCTCGCTTCCTGGCCACGATCCGATGCAGACCAATTCGCCTGTGCTTCCGCCGGCGCTCACGGACGGCATTCCGCAAGCTCCTCCGGTGCAGCCGGAAAGTCCGCCGGAGGTCCTGCGACAGCCCATGCGTTTCGAACTTCTGTCCGGCGGCATCCTGCGCGCCGAAGGCTCGATCAACCCCGGCGCGGCCGCCCGTTTCGCCGAGGAGGTGGAGGCACGCGGCGAATATGTGAAGACGGTTTCGCTGAATTCGCCCGGAGGATCGGTCGACGATGCGCTCGCCATGTCCTCGCTCATCCGCGAGAAGGGGCTGAACACGAAAGTGGCCGCCCGGGCGCTCTGCGCCTCCTCATGTCCCCTCGTATTCGCCGGCGGCGTCTCGCGCGAGGCCGAGGCCGAGGCCGTGGTGGGCGTCCATCAGGTCTTCAACGGAGGCTCCGGCAGGCCTTCTCCGGAACAGGCGATGTCTGCCGCACAGGCCACCACGGCCAGGATCGCCAGACATCTCGACAAGATGGGCGTCGACGCCGGGCTCTGGATTAAGGCGCTGGAGACCCCGCCGGACCGGCTCCATTACCTGCCTGCAGCAGAGATGGCGCAATTGAAGCTTACCACGGAGCCGGTCGCAACGGCCGAGCAGACGGACTAGCCGTCTTTCGTCTCGCGCTCGCAGAAGGTAATCCGATTGCTGAACGGGTCGATGACCGTGACCTCGAGCCCCCAGGGAGCCTGTTCCAGGCCCGACTTCATGTAGCGGTAGTTCCTGCCCGTCAGTTCCCGGTGAAATTCGCGGATGCCGTCGATCGGGACGAAGACCCTCGCCCCGGGCGATGCATCGCCGGCGTGTTCGCTCAGATGCATCAGCATTCCGCTGCGGGAGATCTGGCAGTACAACGGAAAGTTATCGCCGAACCGATGTTCCCAATCGACGGAGAAGCCGAGGAAATCCCGGTAGAATTCCATCGCCTTGTCGACCGCAAAGATGCGGAAGATCGGAATGGCCGGCTCGATGGCCGGGCTCTGCCGCAGGGGCTCCCCACGTGCCGTGTCGGCATCGATCCTTGCCGCAAGGATATTCCAGTCATCGAAGCCGAACTGCTTCGCCACGACCTCAAGCGCAGCACTATGGGGGAGATCGACATTCTGTCCGGCAAGCACCTGCCGGAGAGTCCTGGCCATGAGCTTGGCCTCGCGGAAGTCGCGCATCGTCTTCATCCTTTCAACGGACGAACGGAAGATCAGTGCCCGCATTGCTGATCCGTTCGTCATCGTTCGCCGAAAGGCAAGGATGAGGTCGGTGGGATGCATTCACCATGCGCATAACGCCGCGGGCGGCTGGCTGCATCCGGCCGCGGCGAGCTTAGCTCCGTCCGGGACTTCCGGCAAGGATATCCGGCTGCAATCCTTCATCGCGAGACATCCGGGGAACGATCCGGCGTCAGCATGTTCTTGAGCTCGACGAAGCCGGTTGCCCCGCCTTTCTTCAGGCCGGCGCCGACCATTTCGATGGCGATATCGGGATGATCGCGCACGAGAACCTTCAGAGCCGACAGAAAGGCTGCCGTTCCGATCCGCGCCGCCGGAGTCTTGCCGAAGCGCCTCATCAGGAAGCGCTCAAATCGGCTGGCGCCGGCGCGGCGCCGCGGCGGGCTTTTCTGTTTCGGAGGCGTCAGTGGGTCGCGCTGCTGGCGAAAGGGCGGCCGCCCTCCTCCTCCCGCTTCCTGTCCTGCTTCTTCGTGCCCCCGTCTGCCTTCTTGTCCTTGGGGAGGTAGGAACGCGCCTGGTCGGTCACCACACCCATCGCGGCATGCGCAGCACTTTGCATGGCTTCACCGGCAATCCCGATGGCGCGCGCTCCCTTGCGGGCGCCCTTCTTGCCGGCTTCCGTGACCTCCTCCCGCTCCTCCGCCAGCACCGCCGCTGCCGCCGCGGCACCGGCGATCAGCGCCTTGCCTATAATGTCGCGGCCGATCTTGCTGCCAAGCATTGCCTTCAGCGGCTTGGACTTGCGGACGGCCTTGGGAACCTTGAAACCGGCTACCTTCTTCGGAATCGCGCTTTTCTTGGCCATGATGTGATCTCCTTTCATTCAAAACGCCGGACCGCGAAGGCAAGTTCCGTGGTGCCAGTCCTTCCCCGCATTGCCAGAGCAGCGGCGAAGGCTTAGCTTCCCGCCATCCTCCACGGACGAGCACGGCATGAACCTCAGCGGCAGACGCATTCTTCTCATCATCTCCGGCGGCATCGCCGCCTATAAGAGCCTCGACCTGATCCGGCGCCTGCGGGAGCGCGGCGCCTCGGTACGACCGGTGATGACGGCGGCGGCGCAGGAATTCGTGACCCCGCTTGCCGTCGGGGCACTCTCCGCCTCCCATGTCTATACCGACCTCTTCTCGCGGGAGGACGAGCAGGACGTGGGGCATATCCGCCTCGCACGCGAATGCGATCTCGTGCTCGTCGCCCCGGCGAGTGCCGACCTTCTGGCCAAGATGGCGCATGGACTTGCAAACGACCTGGCGAGCACTGTTCTCCTCGCGACGGACAGACCAATCCTCGCCGCACCGGCAATGAACCCGAAAATGTGGGCCGCATCCGCCACGAAGCGTAACATCGCCATGCTGCAGGCCGACGGCGTACGCTTCATCGGGCCGAAGCGCGGCGAGATGGCCGAGAGCGGCGAAGCCGGATTGGGACGAATGGCGGAGCCGCTGGAGATCGCCGAAGAGGCGGTCCGCCTTCTCATTGGAAAGCGTCCGCTCGCAGGCAAGACCGCGATCGTCACCTCGGGACCGACCCACGAGCCCATCGACCCCGTCCGCTATATCGCCAACCGCTCCTCGGGAAGGCAGGGCCATGCGATCGCGGCGGCACTCGCGGCGCAGGGCGCGGACGTGCGGCTGGTGAGCGGGCCGGTCGCTATCCCTGATCCACCCGGGGTGGAGGTCGTGCGGATCGAGAGTGC
>DASUPM010000465.1:0-2898 GCA_036281095.1 Pseudorhizobium sp. | reverse complement strand
AAAGAAGAGCGTGGAGAACCGGAAAAACTTCTTCCACCTGCACCTGATTTCTGACTCGACCGGCGAAACCCTCATCGCCGCCGGGCGCGCTGCCGCAGCGCAGTTTCATGGCTCGACACCCATCGAGCACGTCTATCCGCTGGTCCGCAATCGACGGCAGCTGCTTGCGGTGTTCGAAGCTGTCGATCGGCAACCGGGCATAGTCCTCTACACGCTCGTTGATCAGGATCTCGCGGCTCTCGTGGAAATGCGCTGTACGGAAATGGGCACCCCCGGAGTGAATGTCCTTGAACCGGTGCTGACAACGTTCCAGAGCTATCTTGGTTCCCCGTCTCGCCGTCGAGTCGGCGCGCAGCATGATCTGGATGCAAGCTATTTCGCCCGCATGGACGCGCTTAACTTTACCATGGATCACGATGACGGCCAGTTGCCTGAAGACTACGACCAGGCGGAGGTGGTGCTCATTGGTATCAGCCGCACGTCCAAGACGCCGACCAGCATCTACCTCGCCAATCGCGGCATCAAGACGGCGAATCTGCCGATCGTCCTGGGTACCAGCCTTCCGGAAAGTCTGCTGCAGGCGACCAGGCCACTGATCGTCGGGCTGATCGCGACGACTGAACGCATCTCGCAGGTTCGGGAGAATCGGGAACTTGGTTCGATTCACGGCTTCGATCGCCGGGACTACACAGACCGTGCAAGCATCCAGGAGGAGCTCAAATATGCACGCTCTTTATGTGCAAGACACGGATGGCCTCTTATCGACGTCACCAGACGTTCCATCGAGGAGACGGCGGCCGCCATCGTTGCGCTTCGTGACAAGCTGCGATAAGCCACCTCGTCGATAAAGGAGAAGGCTGTGACGCCATCGCTCGTGCTGGCCTCGTCCAGTCCCTTTCGCCGTGCCCTTATGGAAAACGCTGGTCTGTCGTTCGCGGCCATAGCCGCGGAAATCGACGAACGCGCACTGGAGGCCGGACTGGAGGAGGGCAAAGCGAGCCCGGATCGGGTTGCGCTTGAACTCGCGCGCGCAAAGGCAGTTGATGTCAGCCGGAATATCCCGGGAGCACTGGTCATCGGCTCTGATCAGACGATGTCGCTCGGTGACCGCGTGTATCACAAACCGGGAAGTATCGAAGAAGCGAAGCGGCATGTGCTTTCCCTCTCCGGACAAACTCACCGTCTCAACAGTGCGGTAGCACTTGCGAGGGATGGCGGCATCATGTGGGATCACATCTCTCATGCGGATCTGACGGTTCGCTCGTTGTCGGAGAGATTCGTCGAGGGCTATGTCGCACGCTGCGGCGAAAAACTGCTGGGAAGCGTCGGAGCCTATCAACTGGAAGGCGAAGGCATCCAGCTCTTCTCCGAGATCCAAGGCGATTATTTTACGATCCTGGGCCTGCCCATGCTCCCGCTACTGCAAAAGCTCCGCGAACTTGGCGCGATCGATGACTGATTCACGTGAAACAATGGTTAATGCTTTTGTAACCGGCTGGCCGGTAAAGCACTCGCGCTCGCCGCTGATCCACGACCACTGGCTCAAGCGTTTTGGTATCGCGGGCGACTACTGCCGTGAGGCGGTGGCGCCGGACGATTTTGCGGCCTTCATCGAAGATCTGAAGTCCGGCAAGTCACGCTATGTTGGGGGCAATGTCACGCTCCCGCACAAGGAAGCTGCCTTCCGCCTTGCGGATGCGCCGGATGCGATTGCAAGCGAGTTGGGAGCGGCGAATACGCTCTGGCTCGAGAACGGCCGGCTGCATGCCACGAATACGGATGTCTATGGTTTCGCAGCCAATCTGGACGAGCGGCATCCTGGCTGGGATGCTGGCGACAAGGCAATCGTATTGGGAGCCGGTGGCGCCAGCCGCGCCGTGATCCAGGCCTTGCGCGACCGAGGCTTCCGCGAGGTCCACGTCGTCAATCGTACCTTGAGCCGCGCTCAGGAACTGGCGGACCGTTTCGGCCAAGCGGTTCATGCCCAGCCGGCAGAGGCTTTGGCCGAAGTCATCAAAGGCGCCGGTCTTTTCGTCAACACCACGTCGCTGGGTATGGACGGAGGAGAGGTGCCGATCATCGACTTTGCCGGCATGAAGAAGGACGCTGTGGTCACCGATATCGTCTATGTGCCATTGAAGACGCCGATCCTGGCTCAGGCCGAAGCGCAGGGCCTTTCGACGGTGGATGGTCTTGGTATGCTGTTGCATCAGGCCGTCCCGGGCTTCGAAAGATGGTTCGGTGTCCGCCCTGTTGTGGGCGCGGCGTTGCGCGATCTGGTCATCGCGGACATGGAACGACACCAGTGATCGTCATCGGACTGACAGGTTCCATCGGCATGGGAAAGTCGACGACGGCGCGCATGTTCGCCGAAGCCGGCATACCAGTGAACGATGCCGATGCGGTAGTTCATGATCTCTACCGGTCCGAAGCCGTGGAACCGATCGGCAGAGCATTCCCCGGCAGTGTGGTGGATGGCCAGGTGGATCGCGGGAAACTGACTCGCCATCTGGAAAAGAATCCGGCTAAGTTTGCAGAACTGGAAGCCATCGTTCACCCGCTCGTCCGTCGTCGCGAGAAGGAATTCCTCGACGCCAATCGCCGGGCCGGCGCCGATATGGTCGTGCTCGACATTCCCCTGCTTTTCGAGGTCAAGGGGGAAGATCGGGTGGATGTGGTTGTCGTCGTCACGTGCGATCCACAGATCCAACGGGCAAGGGTTCTTGCGCGGCCGGGCATGACAGTGGAAAAGTTCGAGTTGATTCTGTCCCGCCAGGTTCCTGATCAGGAGAAGCGCAGGAAAGCCGATTTCCTGATCGATACCGGACAGGGATTTGATATTGCCCGCGACCGGGTGAACCAGATCATAGCGGCAGTGCGTGCCGGCAGGAGGAGGAG
>DASUPM010000464.1:0-3306 GCA_036281095.1 Pseudorhizobium sp. | reverse complement strand
AAAGATCGACCGAATCAAGCGTATCGTTACAGCCTGCCAGTGCAGTCGCGAGCATCAGGGCGAGGGCGATGTTTTTCAGGCGTATCGGCATGAACACCACACAAATAGCATAGAGCGAGTTGATTGGCACAACAGCCGCGATAGTAAAGCAGCGATCTTTACATTTTCTTAACCGCTTGCTTTCGCCTGTCCAGCAAAACCCCTCGGCCCACCTCCGGTTCTCGCAAAGATCAGGGAAAATCGGGCGATTTGAAGGCGGGAGGAACGATCAGAGGTTGCGCCCGATCTGCAGGAACTTCTGCCGCCGCGCCTGGCGGACTTCGTCTGCCGACAGTTCGCCGAGTTCCCGGAGCGCCGATGCGACGACGTCGCCGGCCGCGGCAATCACCACCTGCGGCTCCCGATGCGCGCCGCCCGTGGGTTCCGGGATGATGTCGTCGATGACGCCGAGTTCCTTCAGGTCCGCTGCCGTGATGCGCATGTTGGTCGCCGCTTCCTTGGCGCGCGTGGAGTCGCGCCAGAGGATGGAGGCGGCACCCTCGGGGGAAATCACCGAATAGATGGCATGTTCGAGCATATAGACGCGGTTTCCGGTGGCGATCGCTATGGCTCCCCCGGAGCCGCCCTCGCCGATGACGATGGAGATCATCGGGACCCGAAGCGAAAGGCACATCTCGGTCGATCGCGCGATCGCTTCCGCCTGGCCGCGCTCTTCGGCCCCGACCCCCGGATAAGCGCCCGCGGTGTCGATCAGCGAGATCACCGGCAGACCGAACCGGTCGGCCATTTCCATGAGGCGAATGGCCTTGCGATAGCCTTCGGGACGCGGGCTGCCGAAATTGTGCTTCAGGCGGGTCTTGGTGTCATGACCTTTTTCCTGACCCAGCACGGCGACAGGCTGGCCGCGGAAGCGGGCAAGGCCAGCCTGTATGGCGGCGTCCTCGCCGAAAGACCGGTCACCCGCCAGCGCTGTGAAATCGGTGAACAGCTGTGCGGCATAATCCACGAAGTGAGGGCGCTGCGGGTGGCGCGCGACTTGTGTCTTCTGCCAGGGGTTCAGCCGCGCATAAATCTCTTCCGTGGCCTCGCGAACGCGGACTTCCAGCCGCGCAATCTCGTCGGAGGTATCGATGCTCTCGTCCTCGGCAGCAATCTTCTTCAACTCGTGGATCTTCGCCTCGAGGTCTGAGATGGGCTTTTCGAAGTCGAGATAAGTCTGCATGAGATCCGTGTTCCGATCGTTCTGGCCAGGTCGGCGGGCCCTCTATTCCCGGTTTTTGGCCAGTTTTGCAAGAGGGTGGTGCGTTTGCACCAGTTGCCGCAGCCTCTCTTCAAGGACATGCGTATAGATCTGCGTAGTGGAAATGTCCGAATGCCCCAGCAGTTCCTGCACCACGCGAAGGTCCGCTCCGTTCTGCAGAAGGTGGCTCGCAAAAGCGTGCCGCATGACGTGCGGTGAGATGGCGGAGACCGGCAAGCCGCTGCGGGCGGCAAGTGCCTTCAGGTCGCGGGCGAAGACCTGCCGGGGCAGATGGCCGTCTTTGCCGGCGGAGGGGAAAAGCCACGGATCGTCGTCGGCGTCGGAGACGGCCGTCCGGCGCGCGTCCCTGTAGGCGCCCAGCGCTTCTATCGCCGAGGTCGAGAGCGGGACGAGCCGTTCCTTGCTGCCTTTCCCCATGACGATCAGGAATCGGCCCTCCTGGTCGAGCACGCGCGCAGGCAGCGACACAAGCTCGCTGACCCGCATCCCGGTTGCATAAAGAAGCTCCAGGAGCGCCAGCATCCTGATGCGGGAATATCTGTCTCCGTTGGGGTCGGCTGCTTCGGTTGCCGCCCTATCCAGAAGCCGGGTCACGTCGTCCTCGCTCAGCGTCTTCGGAAGCGGCCTTCCCTTCGTCGGGCTGTCGAGGATGGCGCTCGGGTCGTCGCCACGCAGCCCCTCGGCGTAGAGAAACTTGTAGAACTGCCGCATCGACGAGAGCCGCCGGGCCTGCGAAGATGCTGCAAAGCCGCTTCGTGCAAGATCGGCGAGGTAGGCGCGCAGGTCGTCGCTGGTGGCGTCGAGCGGCGATGTCTTTCTGCCAGCGAGGAACAGGTGCAGATGATCCAGATCGCGCTGGTAGGATGAAAGCGTATTGTCAGCGGCGCCGCGTTCGGCGCTCATCATCTCGAGAAATGCCTCGATATGGGCGCGCGTCAGTCCTGCCATATCGACCTCATTCCTGCGGGGCCGGGTTCAGCCGCTCGGAGGGAACCCGCACCGTCACGTCCCGCTCCCGCGGTTCGACCAGGAAGACCAGGGCGAGCATGCTTCCATAGATGATCCCGGCAATGACTGCGAGGATGAACAGGAAGCGGAAAAGGGTGGGCATCGGATGGAAGTTCCTGCGGGAATGCTGAGGACGCGAAGACGACTATATGCGGAATGCCTGCTTGAGACGCAAGCAGCGTTGAACATCGGGACTTTGAGCCGCCCACGACTTGACGCTGCGGGTTCATTTGTCGATACCGTTGGCGTAAACGGATAGAGAACGATGAACGATCTTCTGGCAACGGCGGCTGCGCCCTCCGTAGCGGACCAGGCCCGCGAAGCCCTTGGGAACCGTAACCTCATCTTCGTTGGGCTGATGGGGGCAGGAAAGTCCGTGATAGGCCGGCTCGTGGCGCAGGCGCTGGGGTTCCCCTTCATCGATACCGATGCGGAAATCGAGCGGGTTTCGCGCATGACGATCACGGAGCTGTTCGCCGCTTACGGCGAAGCAGAATTCCGTGCGCTGGAGAGTCGTGTCGTTTTCCGTCTCCTTCAGGACGGACCGCGCGTGATCTCCACCGGCGGCGGTGCCTTCATCAACGAGAATACCCGCAGGGTGATCAAGGAAGGGGGCGTCTCCATCTGGTTGAACGCCGAACTCCAGGTGCTCTGGGAGCGGGTGAACAAGCGCGACCACCGCCCGCTGCTCAAGACCGAAAATCCAAAGGCGACACTCGAAAACCTGATGAACCAGCGCTATCCGATTTATGCGGAAGCGGACATCACGGTTGCCTCCGGCAACGGGAGCAAGGCTGCAACGGTGACGAGCGTGCTGTCGGCGCTGGCGGGGCTCGCGGAAAGAGGTGACGGACGATGAATGCTCCTTCCTGTCGAACCGGAGAGAAACTCGTCCATGTGCCGCTGGGGGAGCGCGCCTACGATATCCTGATCGGGCCCGGGCTGATCGCGCGCGCGGGCGGCGAGATAACCGCGAGGCTCAGGGGCCGACGCGCCGCCATCGTCACGGATGAACACGTGGGGTCGCTCTACCTGGC